>JBKPML010000135.1:0-11227 GCA_046732135.1 Actinomycetota bacterium | reverse complement strand
CGGGAGTACGTCCTACCGGGTCCCATGGCTGGTCGATGAGGAATCCGTCGAGGTGCTGCGCCGCTTCGTGCGGTTGAAGAACCGGCTGATGCCTTACCTGTACCAGGCGGCCGTGACGGCGCGGGAGAATGGCACTCCGATGATGCGGGCAATGATGCTGGAGTTCCCCGACGATCCGACCTGTGCCTACCTCGACCGGCAATACATGCTCGGCCCCGACCTGCTCGTCGCCCCGGTGTTTTCCGCCGATGGCGTGGTGGACTACTACGTGCCGTCGGGCCGCTGGGTCTCCCTCCTCAGCGGTGAACCGGTGGAGGGTCCAGCCTGGCGCCGGGAGACACATGGATTCGACTCGCTGCCGCTGCTGTTACGGCCGGGCGCCGTCCTGCCGGTGAGCACCCGTGATGACCGGCCAGATCATGAATATGTCGAAGGGCTCACACTGCTGACGAACCAGCCTGTCTCCGGGACGGCGGTACGCGTACCCGACCTAACGGGCGCGACCACGGCCACCTTCACCGTTGGTGATGAGGGCGGCATCGATGGACCCGTAAGCGGCTGGACACAAGCCGAACTGGGGCCCACCACGGTGCCGTTCGGGTGAGTCCTCCTCAGGCGCGGCACACAAGTTTCCGGAACGCTCGTTGACGCGTGCGGGTTTTGCGCTCGCGACGGTCGATCATCGATAGGCGGTGGCCTGGATCTGGTACAGCTCGGAATACAGGCCGCCCCGGCGAATCAGTTGCTCGTGGTTGCCCACTTCGACAAGCCGCGAACCGTCGAGAACCACGATCAGATCTGCCATCCGAACCGTGCTGAACCGATGGGAGACCAAGATCGTGATTCCGCCGACGCTTGTGTGGCGGGCGGCCTGGGCATAGCTGGCGAAGAGCTGGTGCTCGGTCTCGGCGTCGAGCGCGGCGGTAGGCTCGTCCAAGATCATGAGCAGCGGTTCCTCGCGCATGTAGCCCCGGGAGAGCGCGATCTTCTGCCATTGACCGAAACTGAGTTCATGACCGTCGGGCCAGGTGGGCCCTAGTTGGCTCTGCAGGCCCTCGGGCAGGCGCTCGACGACGTCGATCGCGCCCGCTCGATCGATGGCCCGGGATACTGCCGACTCGTCGTCTAACCGCGGCAGGTCACCGAGTCCAACGCTGCGCTGTGCGATGAACTCGAAACGGAAAAAGTCCTGAAAGGCACCGGTGATCCGAGCCCGCCACCGGTCGGCCGCCATCCGCCGCAGTGGTCGGTCATCGAGCAAGATCTCACCCGACATGGGCTCGTACATCTTCGTGAGCAGCTTGACCATGGTCGACTTGCCGGCGCCATTCTCGCCGACGACGGCAACGACAGATGCGGCCGGCAGATGCAGGGTGATGTCGTCCAGCGCCAGCCGGTCGGTACCTGGATAGGAAAAGCGAATGTGCTGAAAGTCGATGCCCCTGGCGAGCCGGTCGGGCACTTCGACATCGGCTTTGGCAAACAACGATGCGGCATAATCCTCCAGCCAGGCCAGCCGCCGAGCGCCGTCCATCCAGATGCCACGTAGGAAACCGATCTCACCAACCGTCGCACCGACGTAGGCCGAAAGTTGTGAACCCGCGGCCAGGATCAGCAGCACTGACCCGACCGGTGCCTGTAGGCCCGCGGTAACGAAGACAACTGCGCCCACATAGCCGAGACCAAAGATCGCCCAGGCACCGGCTAGCGACGCCGCCGTATGCCACCGGGCCGCAGAAATCGGCCCGAACCAGTGCCGCCACTCCGCTCGGCGTCGCTGCGGCAATTGTGGGGCCAGTCCGGTGACTCGGACATCTTTGCCGGCGTCCTGACCGGTAGCCAGGCGAAAATAGTGCTCCGCGAGCCGGCCGCGCGGGGCAGCCTGCTCTTCGACCCGACGCTCCACCGCGGGACGCCGTACCGAGCTCACCACCGTGGGAACGGCGAAGACCGCGAGAAGGAGCAGCAGCGGGTGGATCGAAGCTAGCAGACCCAGAGTGATCGCCAGGCGAACGATCCAGCCCATGGTGTTCAGCACCGAGACGTACATGTGGTCCAGTACGAAGGTTTGGGTCCGCAGCACGTCCAGCCGATCGAGGTACTTCGAACGCTCCTGGTGCTCCAGGCCGGACACGGACGCCTGCAGCGTGGCCACATGGGTCTCCAATGCCACTGTCACCCGATCGCGGAACCGTCGGGTCAACCGGTCATTCAGCACAGCGAGCAGCCAGGTCAAGGTTGCAGACACGGCGATCAAGCCGAGCACGACGTAGACCCTCGCTGCAGCGCCGGCGGCAATGGCGTTGCCTAGCGCCTGCAGCCACAGCGCGAACAGGGCGTCCGGGACGCCGGCGACCAAGGTGAGCAGTATGACGAGAATGACCATGCGCGGTTCATGGGTGTACCCCAACTTGCACAGCCGCCACATGGAGCGCAGGGTCGGCGGCAGTTCGCTATCTGCGCCCTCAGAGGACATCGAAGACCGCTCCCTCTTCGTCCATGGTCGCCTCGAACCGCTTGGCCTGTAGATCGAACATCGTGCGGTAGCGCCCGCCGAGCGCCAGAAGTTCGTCGTGACTGCCTAGCTCTATCACCCGGCCTTGTTCGAGGACGCAGATGCGGTCGGCATGCCGGACAGTTGAGAACCGGTGCGAAATCACGATCGTCGTCACCTGCCGCGTGGCTGTCAGCAAACGGTCGAAGACCTCCGCTTCGCCTCGGACGTCAAGCTGCGCCGTTGGTTCGTCGAGCAGCACCAACCCGGCACCCCTGCGGACTGCGCACAACGCGCGGGCGAGGGCCACCCGCTGCCACTGACCGCCGGAGAGATCCGTGCCGCCCGGGTATCCCTTGGCCAGTGGGGTGTCAAGATCGGCCAGTGCGTCGGCTCCGGCGTCGTGCAGTGCTGCTCGTATCTCCTCCTCGGAGGCCAGGCGGGCGGGGTCGACGTTGTCCCGAAGGCTCAACTGCAACCGGACGAAGTCTTGGAAGACCGCGGCGACTCGGCCACGCCAAGCCGCGACGTCGAACGAGCGAAGATCAATCCCGTCGACCTCGATGGCGCCGGAACCGGGGTCGTAGAAGCGGCACAGGAGCTTTGCCAGGGTCGTCTTGCCCGCACCGTTCTGGCCGACAATAGCCAGCGAAGCTCCGGCCGGGATGGTCAGCTCCAAACCATCGAAGACCAGCCTGTCGGTCGTGGGATAGCGAAACGACAGGTCGCGTACGGCGATGCTGCGGGCGGGGCGACCGCTGGCGTCGTTCGCCGTAAGGGGCGGCGGCGCCAGTGCACCAAGCGGCACCATGGCGGGTTCCAACCGCTCGACTGCGACGACGGGCGCTGCAGCTCCGTCCAGGGCCCAGCTGAATCCGCCGAATGCGATCCTCCGGATGGCGCCTGCGACCACGACAAAAGTCACCAATCGATCCAGCGGGAGGGCGCCGATCGTCGCCTGCCACCCCAGCACCCCGAACACCAGCACGTTGCCGGTGAAGATCAAGATCAAGCACCAGACAACCGACCGCTCCCGCAGCCGCGTGGCCTCATACTGCAATTCGTACAGAATTCGGCGCCGGTCGGCGAAACGATCGACCACCCAGCCCGGCAGACCGAAGAGGCGCACCTCCTTGGCCGGTTGCGGATCCACCGCCAACCGGTAGGCGTAGTCCGCATCGCGCTGTGCCGAACGGACCGGAGAGGTGTTGCGCTGCTTCCAAACTGCGCTGTCTCGCAGCAGCCAATGCGTGGAGCCCCATGCGATCAGCAGGACGACCGGCGCCCACCACGCAAAGCCGACCAGCACCACCGCCGCCGCCAGCCCAGCAACGATGCCTACCAGACCGTCCGAGACGAACTGCACGTTCAGTGACATTGGCGGTGCAGTCTGGCCTCGGTCGAAGTCACGAGCCACGGTGAGGTCTTCGCGTAGGTCAGGGTCCTCGAGGTGGCCGATACCGGGCGGCCCGATGCAACTTCGGATCAGCGACTCATTGAGATAGGCCGACACCATGTCGCCGAGGTTCTGGCTGACCGCGACCCGGATCGGACCAGCCACCTGTTGTGCCACGAAGACGGCGCCCGTCACTAGCAGCGGGCCTTGAAGCGAGGCACCCGCTTCCACCGCGCCCACGGTCCGGCCCATCGCAATGGCGAAGATGGCGGGCAGAACCCCGGCTAGGACCAGCAACAACCACCACGCGAGCGCGAGGCTCAAATCCGCCTTGGGCAGGACGGCGAAGAACCTCCACTCCTGTCGCCCTCGAAGCCGCCCGATCATGGATAGGACTCTGCCACCACCACCCCATGGAAACTGGGTCGAGGTGGGCGCATCGGGCCCCATAGGATCGTGAAACTGCGTTTGCCCATAGGGAGAGGTACTGGTGATCCGTACACACACTGCCGGCACACTTAGTGCTGCTGACGTGGGCATCACGGTGACTCTGGCCGGCTGGGTCGCTCGGCGTCGGGATCACGGTGGCGTTGCATTCCTTGACCTGAGGGACGGGTCAGGGGTTGTCCAGGTGGTGGTTCGGGATGAGATGCTCGCGGCCTCCGAGGCACACGATCTGCGCAACGAGTACTGCATTCGGGTGACCGGTGACATTGCGCTGCGACCGGAGGGCAATGCCAACCCGGATCTGCCGACAGGCGAGATCGAGGTGGTCAGTGCAGAGCTGGAGGTGCTGAGTACGGCCGATCCGCTGCCGTTCCAAATCGACGAGCGGGTCACCGTGGGTGAGGAGATTCGGCTGAAGTATCGCTACCTAGACCTTCGCCGGCCCGGTCCCACTGCCGCCCTCCGGCTCCGCAGCGAGGTCAACCGGGTCGCCCGTGCGGTGCTCGCCGAGCGCGATTTCGTGGAGATCGAGACGCCTACCATGACCCGGTCCACCCCAGAAGGGGCACGGGACTTCCTGGTGCCGGCACGGCTAAGGCCGGGCTGCTGGTATGCGCTCCCGCAGAGCCCGCAGCTGTTCAAACAGCTGCTTATGGTGGCCGGCCTGGAGCGCTACTACCAGATTGCGCGCTGCTACCGGGACGAGGACTTCCGCGCTGACCGGCAACCTGAGTTCACCCAGCTCGACATCGAGATGAGCTTCGTCGACCAGGATGATGTGATCGAGCTCAGCGAAAAGTTGATCACGGAGGTCTGGGCGCTGATCGGAGTCGAGGTCGCGACGCCGATCCAGCGGATGAGGTATGCCGAGGCATTGAACCGTTACGGGACCGACAAGCCAGACCTTCGGTTAGGACTGGAGCTCGTCGAGCTCACCTCCTATTTCGCCGCTACGCCATTCCGGGTCTTCCAGGCCGACTATGTCGGCGCCGTCGTCATGCCGGGTGGTGCGAGTCAGCCGCGACGGCAGCTCGACGCCTGGCAGGAGTTCGCTCGCTCTCGCGGACACCGGGGACTTGCTTACGTGCTCGTCGGTGAAGACGGTGAGCTCGGTGGACCCGTTGCCAAGAATCTGTCGGACTCGGAGCGTGCCGGCCTGATCGCCGAGGTGGGTGCTCAGCGAGGAGACTGCATTTTCTTCGCCGCGGGTTTGCGTTCTCAGGCGCAGGGCCTGCTCGGCGCCACGCGGTTGGAGGTGGGCCGCCGGCTGGGCTTGATCGACGAGTCGGCGTGGGCGTTCTGCTGGGTGGTGGACGCGCCGTTGTTCGAGCCCGCAGCGGAGGCTGTCAAAGCAGGCGATATCACCGTCGGCACCGGAAGCTGGACGGCTGTTCACCACGCGTTCACTTCGCCCAAGCCCGAATCGATGGAAACCTTCGACACCGATCCGGGTTCGGCGCTGGCCTATGCGTACGACGTGGTGTGCAACGGTAACGAGATCGGTGGTGGCTCGATCCGTATTCATCGCCGGGATATCCAGGAGCGGGTCTTCGCGGTCATGGGTCTTGGCAAGGAGGAGGCGCAGGAGAGGTTCGGCTTTCTCCTCGATGCCTTCAATTACGGTCCGCCGCCACACGGCGGGATCGCCTTCGGCTGGGACCGGATCTGCGCGCTGCTCTCTGGCACGGACTCGATCCGCGATGTGATCGCGTTCCCGAAGTCAGGCGGGGGCGTGGACCCGTTGACGGGCGCACCGGCGCCGATCACGGCCGAGCAGCGCAAGGAGGCCGGGGTCGACGTGCGTCCCGATCCGGTGAGTTGAGCACAGAGTGCCGTTGAATTGTTAGTCGCGATCGAACCGCATTCGACGACCGGCTCCGAGTCAGCGGGCGAGGTAGCCGCCGTCCACCGCGAGGTAGGTCCCAGTCACGAAGGATGATGCATCGCTGGCCAGCCAACCGACCAAGTCGGCAACCTCCTCGGGCTTGCCGAGCCGATTCAGCGCATGCTGAGTCGCCAGGAAATCCAGGGTCGGCTGATCGAGGTTCTTCTCCAGCAGCGGGGTCAGAATGAAGCCTGGACCGACTGCATTGACCCTTATGCCGTCTGCCGCGTGCTCCCAAGCCGCCGCCTTCGTCATGCCCACCACGCCGTGCTTGGCGGCCACATAAGCGCTGGACATGGTGAATCCGACCTGACCCAGGATCGAGGCCATGTTGATTACCGATCCGCCGCCGTTACGCTTCATCGCCCGAATCCCGGCGCGCTGGGTGTAGAAGACGCCGTCGAGGTTAACGCCGATCACTTGATGCCAGGCCGCGTCGCTGTACTCGGCTGTCGGCTTTTGTTCCCCGCCGATGCCGGCGTTACCGACGACGATGTCGACCCGCCCAAGCGTGCTGGCCACATCCTCCATCGCAGCATCCACTCGTTCGGAGTCCGAGACATCCACCACCGCCGTATGCGTCCGGTGACCGTGCGGTGCTAGCTCACCGACGGCAGTGCTCAGCGCGTCCTCAGACAGATCCCACAGTGACACGTCTGCGCCCGACCGTGCCAGTGCGTGTCCGCAGGCAAGGCCAATCCCGGATGCGCCGCCGGTGACGACGGCTACCTTGCCGTCGAGTTCATAATTGATCAAGATTGCCTCCTCGTGCAGCTATGACCGCTTGACTAACCAAACCCATCCGAAGGTCGATGTTCAACGGGCCATAGGTCACAAACCAGCGTTTCGACGCAATCGGACACTGGCCTTCCTCTGGGCGGCTGGAGTGCCCAAGGCGTGCGAAGATCGAGAAGTGAGTGAAGACCTGTTCGGCGAGGTCACCGCTGTGCAGCCGCCCGGTATCGGTGGCAGCCTGACCGAACCGGTAACTGCCGGGTTGCCGCTCGCCGTACGCATGCGGCCACGCACCGTCGATGAGATCGTCGGCCAACAGCACCTACTGGGACCGGGGTCGCCGCTACGCCGGCTGGCAGCGGGTGAGGCAATGTCTGTGCTCCTCTGGGGTCCGCCGGGCACAGGCAAGACGACGATCGCGTACGTCGTCTCGCAGAGCACCAACCGCCGATTCGTGGAGATCTCCGCGGTAACAGCAGGCGTTAAGGAAGTTCGCGCAATCCTCGACCAGGCACGTCGTGATCTTCGTACCGGCAAGGAGACCGTGCTGTTCATCGATGAGGTGCATCGGTTCAACAAGGCCCAGCAGGACGTCCTGCTGCCTGCGGTTGAGAACCGGCTGGTCACCTTGATCGCCGCGACCACGGAGAACCCGAGCTTCTCAGTGATATCGCCGCTGCTCTCTCGCTCCCTGCTGCTCACCCTGAAGCCGCTCAACGACGAGGAAGTGTCCAGCCTGCTTGATCGTGCACTCAGTGAGGAACGCGGACTTGCGGGGGCGTATGAGCTGCACGACGAGGCTCGCGCGATGATCTTGCGGCTTTCCGGTGGCGACGCGCGCCGGGCGCTGACCTTCCTCGAAGAGTCTGCTGCGGGTGCGGAGGCGGTCGAGCAAAACCTCATCACACCGGAGATCATCGAGCGAGCAATCGACAAGGCTGCGGTGCGCTACGACCGCGACGGCGATCAGCATTACGACGTGATCAGCGCATTCATCAAATCGATTCGCGGCTCCGACGTCCAAGCAGCCCTGCACTATCTGGCCCGGATGGTCGCCGCCGGTGAGGATCCCCGATTCATCGCACGGAGGCTGGTGATCTTGGCCTCCGAAGACATCGGACTGGCCGACCCCACCGCGCTGACCACTGCCGTTGCCGCGGCTGAGGCGGTCGCCTTCATCGGCATGCCGGAGGGTCGGATCAACCTCGCCCAGGCGGTGATCGCGCTCGCGCTCGCGCCCAAATCCAATTCCGTGATCACCGCCATCGACACCGCGCTGGCCGACGTCAACGCCGGACGGATCGGCCTGGTACCCCGGCACCTGCGTGACGCGAGCTATCCGGGAGCGCGGAAGATCGGCCACGGCCAGAACTACGTCTACGCCCACAATGCGCCGCACGGCGTCGCCGCACAGCAGTATCTGCCCGATGAGCTGGCCGAGGCCCGGTATTACACGCCCAGCGAACATGGTGCCGAGGCGGCACTGTTCGCCCGATTGCAGCGGATCGAGGAACTGCTCGGTCGCGATTAGTGACCGCCGATGCCGGCTACCCTCCAGAACCAGCGCGCGTTCATTCGAACTGCGCGATAAGGTCGCCTGTGGCACGCCCGAGCGTGCCGTCATAAGCTCGCCCACCAACCACGGAGAAGCCCGCATGTCAGTAGGGGAGATCGCCGGCCTGATCGCCGCCATGGCCTTCGTCGCCCTGGTGGCTCTGACTGCCGTGCCACTGCTGAAGCTCGGCCGGGTGCTGGAGGAGGTTCGGCTGGCCGTACGTGACATCGGACATGAGTCCGTGCCGATTCTCACTGAGCTCCAGGGCACGGTGCGCGCCACCAATGAGGAGCTGGAGAAGCTTAGCCTGGTGACTGAGGATGTGGCCAGGGTGAGCACCAACGCGACTGTGGTGAGCGAAAATGCGGCGCAGATGACCAGCCTGTTCCGGGCGACGCTCGGCGGGCCCTTGGTGAAGACCGCGGCGCTCTCGTACGGCGTCCGGAAGGCGCTGCGTGGGGACTCCAGCCTGGTCCGGGCTGGGCGCGGAAAGCGCGGAGGAAGTAAATGATCAAGCGGCTGCTCTGGTTCGCGATTGGCGCCGGTCTGGCAATCTTCGTGTACGTAAGGCTGCGCAGCTATCTTCAGCGCGCGCGGCCATCGGCGCTGGGGAACCGGGTCACGACGTCAGCCGCGAACGTCAGCGAGCGAGCACAAGGCTTCGTCGGTCGCGTTCGAGCAGCAATGGCCGAACGCGAAGCCGAGCTCCGCGAGGCGCTCGACATGCCCGAATGACATCCCCGCTCGCCACTCAGCTAAGGAAAGATCGATGAAAACCGCCGAAATCCGGCGCCGATTCCTGAACTTCTTCGCTTCCCGCGGACACGAGGTCGTGCCTTCTGCGCCCCTGCTCTACAACGACCCGACTCTGCTGTTCGTCAACGCCGGCATGGTGCAGTTCAAGTCCTACTTCACCGGCGCCGAAACACCACCGTTCGACCGGGCCACCAGCGTCCAGAAGTGCGTCCGCACCCTCGACATCGACGAGGTGGGCAAGACCACGCGGCACAACACCTTTTTCCAGATGAACGGTAATTTCTCCTTCGGCGACTATTTCAAGGCCGAAGCCATCCGCTACGCCTGGGAACTTGTCACCGGCTCGGTCGACGATGATGGTCTGGGCTTCGACCCAAACAGGGTTTGGGTAACCGTGCTGCACTCCGACGACGAGGCGGCTGCGTTGTGGGCGAGCATTGCCGGATTGCCCCCAGAACGGATCCAGCGCCGAGGGGTGAAGGACAACTACTGGCACATGGGCGTGCCAGGGCCCGGTGGACCCTGCAGCGAGATCTACGTCGACCGTGGAGCCGCGTACGGGCCCGACGGCGGCCCTATCGTCGATGAAGACCGCTTCCTCGAGATCTGGAACCTCGTGTTCATGCAGGAGGAGCTCTCCGAGGTCCGGGCAAAGGACGACTTCGACGTCGCTGCCGACCTGCCACGCAAGAACATCGACACCGGCATGGGTCTCGAACGTGCCGCCTATCTACTGCAGGGGGTAGACAACCTCTACGAGATCGACCAGGTCTACCCGGTGATCTTGCGAGCCGCCGAGCTGGCCGGCAAGACTTACGGCCGCGAGCATGCCGACGATATTCGGATGCGGGTGGTCGCCGACCATGTCCGCTCCGGATTGATGTTGATCACCGACGGGGTCACGCCCGGCAACGAGGCTCGTGGGTACGTCCTGCGCCGGCTGCTCCGGCGCGTGGTACGTGCCATGCGCCTGCTCGGGGTCAACGATCCGGTGTTCCCGGAGCTGTTCCCGGTGAGCCGGGACCTGATGGCAGAGTCCTATCCGGAAATCGATCGCGACTGGGCGAGAATTTCCCAGATTGCCTACGCAGAGGAGGACGCCTTTCGGCGGACGTTGACCGCAGGAACCCAAATCTTCGATCTTGCTGTCGCCGATGCCCAACGCAACGCGCAGACGGTTCTGTCCGGTGAGCGGGCCTTCCAGCTGCACGACACCTACGGCTTCCCGATCGACCTGACCTTGGAGATGGCCGCCGAGCAGGGACTTTTCGTGGATGAGGCCGGATTCCGCCGGCTGATGGAGGAGCAGCGAGCCCGCGCGAAGGCCGATGCCAAGTCGAAGAAGGCGGGTGCCCAAGCGGTCGAGGTCTACCGTGACCTGCGGGCTTACGGTGAGACCCCGTTTACCGGCTACACGGAGCTGGCCACTGAGTCGACCGTGCGAGGCATCGTCGTCGACGGCGAGCAGGTGGATGCCGCCGAAGAGGGTGAGCTGGTCGAGGTCGTGCTCGAGCGGACGCCGTTCTACGCCGAGTCCGGAGGTCAGGACTCCGATGCGGGCGTGATCACCGGAGATGGCGTCTCGCTCGAGGTCGTCGACGTCCAGCGGCCCGTCAAGGGTTTGATCGTCCACCGGGTTCGGGTGACCAAGGGCGAGCTGCTGCAAGGTGCTTCGATACTTGCATCGGTGGACGGAGAGTGGCGACTCGGCGCCTGTCAGGCGCACTCGGGCACGCACGTCATGCACGCGGCTTTGCGCCAGGTGCTAGGTCCGACAGCGCTGCAGAGCGGCTCGTACAACAAGCCGGGCTATCTACGGCTGGACTTCGCGTGGCAGAGCGGGCTCTCCCAGCAGGTGCGCGAGGCGGTCGAGGAGGCGGCTAACTGGGCCATCCGGGCCGACCTGAACGTCACAGCGACCTACATGCCACTGGCCAGAGCGCGCGAGATCGGCGCGCT
>JBKPML010000134.1:0-4193 GCA_046732135.1 Actinomycetota bacterium | reverse complement strand
GGGATCGGCGTACGGTCTCGCCGCCTCTCGAGGAAGTCCAGGCAGGCGTTGGTGGCGATCCGGTACAGCCAGGTGCGCAGCGACGCCCGCCCCTGGAAGGACTCGCGCCTTGCCCACGCGCGGAGGAAGGTCTCCTGGGTCATGTCCTGCGCGTCCTCGTACGACGCGAGCATCCGATAGCAGTGGGCGAGCAGCTCACGGCGGAAGCGCTCGGTGAGCAGCGCGAACCTACTGGTGTCGTCGGTGCGGGCCGCGTTGATGAACTCGGCCTCCTCGGCGCCGATCGGACTCGTCGGTCGGTCTTCGGTAGTCTCCACGATGTCTCCTACAGTCGCAGGGCGGTCTCCCCTAAGTCGACGGCCGAGCCCGCGAGAACTAACCGGTCGGGAAGCGCTTCGCCAGCGATGAGGTGCCGACCGGAGACGTCCTGCCTCCGGCAACCCGTGC
This sequence comes from Actinomycetota bacterium, assembly GCA_046732135.1. GTDB lineage: Bacteria > Actinomycetota > Actinomycetes > Propionibacteriales > Propionibacteriaceae > Microlunatus. The sequence goes on along the minus strand of JBKPML010000134.1, from coordinate 3,746 downwards.
GAGAGGACAGACCCACACCTGGCCGCGCGCGGAGCGCGGACCGGCAGCCAAGCAGCACCCAACTGTTCTGGATCATCGATGTATAGAGCTCGGTGGGTGTATACGTATAGAGCTCGGTGGGTGTATTAGTGGCGCTGATGGCTTGGATGAGGTCGCGCTGCCGCGGTCGCACAACCTCGCCGCATTGTGGTCCTCCCGGGTCGGATTGACCGTATGTCTTGATCGCTGGCAGGGTCGTTCATGACCGCCACCGTTGAGTCGTTCATTCAGGAGTACGCACGCAGGTATAGCGACCATGATCCGGAAGAGTCACCGAGCTCTGCCTCTATGCCTTTTTGGCCATCCGCGGCGGCAGACCTATTCATCTGCCCGATCGTGACGCGGTTCGCGATCACTCCGCAACGATCATGGACACATATCGAGGAGGCGGAGCAGCCACCTGGTCGCCGGTGGCGATCGACACTCGTCGGCTTGGTGAGCATGCGGCATTCGCGACTGTGCGGTGGAACGCGTTGGATACCGAAGGGACTGTGGTTCGGGACACGGAGACGACGTATCACTTGCTCACGAATTCAGATGGCTGGCGCTTTCTCTCGTACACAAATCATTTCTGAGCACGTCGTGGCGGAGCTGTACCCAAGGCACCGGCGGCCTTCGCCAACGACCGAGTTGCGACCATCTAGCGCAATACAGCATCGCGCGAGTCCCGATCCCAAGGCTTCAGCGCCAAAATCGAACGATGACTTGTCGCGTGCCCAATTCTGCCCAATACCGCGCACAACTGCGGTCACTCACGGCCAATCATGGTCAGCATTTTTCCTTTGCATATAAGGAAAGCACCTAGCCAGAGCCTCTCGGGTTTCGCCTTCCAAGCTGGCCATGCGAGTTCGATTCTCGTCACCCGCTCCACATATCAAAAGGCCTAGTCGGAGGGCATTCTTTGCCCTGCGATCAGGCGCTCCCGCCGTGGCAATACTGCTCGGGCCATTAGTTCTGGAGCCCCCCGATGGTCCACTGAGCTCCAGCTTTCCCGCTGTGGTTCTGGCTACGAGGTGCGCCCTCTCGCCGGGTCAGTTCCATGACGTCAGACACTGATTTTCGCGCCACATCCCAGCGCCGGCTCAGCAGCAGATGGACGGTGCCGTGACCGACGATCACGCTGTTGCCGTGGACGAGCTCTTCGGCGTGGAACTGCAACTGCCGGTCGGTGGTGCTATGCACCGCGGTGTTCGGCATGATCGTGCTGGCAACCCCGGTCAAGGCGGCCGCGCTCGCCGGCCGACCCGGCTTAGTCCCACACCTAAAGCGCCTGGTCCGCCGTCGCGCCGGCTCCGCATCTCAGAACTGGAAGGATTCACCGCCCGATACTGCGGACAATGTCAGGGAGTAGGGGAGGGGGCAGGTCGAGCTGCGTCTAGCCGAGCACCACGCCGCTAGCGTCAGGTCCCCGGTCGTGATCCCAGGCGATTGGCCGCCGATTCCGCGTCGCTACCTCGCATTGCGGACTACGTCCGACTACCGCAGTTAGAGCGGGATCGACTGCGTCGAGGGCTGGCTCGTGGACTTGGGAGCTTGGTGGTAAGGAATGTGCGATGACGGTGTCGGTGGGACTGTGCGTAAACGGTCGCCAGATGGAGGCTCTGGGGAACTCGTTGTCCCGGCTGCGGCCTGACTGGGTCGACCTGTCGGTGCTCGATGGGTGCCTGAACGACCAATCCTCGATCGTGGCAACCGAGACCGGCGTCGGCGCCTACAGCAATTGGCGTCCCCGAGGACCTTCTATTTGTTGATGAAGCAGTGCTACAAACGTCTCGCACAAGAACTAATGGACGACGTTGTCGCCTCGCCCTGACCTTCGGGAGTGGCGATTTCCGAAGGTGGCTCTACGAACTCTCGAACCATGACACCCGACTCACCAGAGACCGCTTGACGGTGTTTGTCTCCCAATCTCTGCCGATTGGGGACGAATGCTCAGGTCGACGTACTCAGCGAACCTTTGAACAGGGCCGAAGCAAGCGATTCCCGGGCTACTTCTCGGCTCGCCCCGAGACGACCAAGGCAACTTGATCATGCTCGGCACCGGACAGCAGCACTGGCCGACAATCCACGCCGCCGACCTTGCCGCCTTCTTCCGCCGAGTATTGGAACACGACACGGCCCGTGGCTACTACGTGGTCAGCAATGGATTGAACTCAACCGTCGCCGAACTCACCGAGGCGGCCGCCGTCGCAGCCGGCGCTCCAGGAGCCGTCCCCGGCTCAAGCCAAGAGGCTCGGAACCGCCTAGGCGATTATTTTGCCGAAGTCCTCCTGCTCGATCAGGGCACCATCCCAACCAGGGCTCGAGCCGAGCTCGATTGGTCTCCGTCCCACTCGGGACTTGTCGAGCAATTCCGCCGCGGAAGTTATCGCAACTAACAGGCAGATGAAGCGACCCTGCTGTTTGTGATCACGCCGAGGGGCTTGGAGTCTCTGAACTGCTGCAAGTGCCGTTCGAACCCTGAAGGCCCTGTCCGCCGACGTTGATCAAGAGAACGCCAGACCGTCTGGATCCGTTGACCGGGACATGGTGACAGCCCCTCACGATCTGAACGCTAATCTCCCAACGTATCGGCGGTGATCGCGCTGTACGTGTTGATCGAGTTCAGCCATGCCAGCTCCCGCGCCATCTCCGTCACGTCGACGAACGCGGACCAAGGAGTTAGACCAGCGTTGCCGTGACCGATTTCTTGTTCGAGCACCGTCGGCATGCGGCCGCGAGCCCAGCTGACCGCGATGACCCAGCCGTTTCATATCTCTTCGGCGATGGGTGCGTCGGTCAACAGCAAATTCTTCGCAAGCTGACGTCTGACCCGTTAGTCGGAGTCAGTAGCAAAGTCTCGAGCCCGCTCGTGTGAGGCATCCAACGCCGAACGCCGCGCCGCCTGCCTCACCGCTTGCTGACTCATCACATCTCCCCTATCGGCACCGGTCCTTTTGTCGATACCGGCCATTCACCCAGCTACACGCCGTTCCGACGACTCGAGCGGTAATGACCGACAATCCGGTCTGTTTCACGTACCCCAGCCGACTTCAAGATCCGATGTGCCACACACATCGTGCTCAGCAAGATCATCAAGGGGTGTCCGTCAACTCCCACAACCGCCCGTGATCGTCCTCCTCGACCGACGGTCCATGTATGGGCTGCGGGATAAAAGGCCGACTGTGCCGGCCGAGACGACTCTGCCTTGAGGAGTGAAACGGGCCACATCCCCGGAATGTACCTGCGCGAAATTTGAACTCATCAGGGTGCGCGCTCGAGGTCATGCATGGACTGGGTCCGATGGCGGTCCCGCGGGCTGCTCGGTAGGGATCCGCCTCGTGAAGAACAGCGCGAGCAGCGCGAACAGCGCGAGCAGCGCGAGGGTGGCGCGGAGACCGTCGACCCGCGCTTGCTCGTTCGCGTCGACGATGGCCTGGGTGGTCTGTTCGTCGACGCCGGCCTGCTGCAACGCCGACTTCAGCTGCGCATCGGAGATGAACTCGCCACCCGACGACAGACGAACGTTCGCTTGCGCCACGACCTCGTCCGGCACGGCCGGGTTCTGGTCGATCCCGGTCAGGAACGAGGCCGTCAACGCTGCGATCAGGACCGAGCCCGCCAGGGCGGTGCCGAGCGACGCGCCGAACTGGCTCGCCGTGTTCTGCAGGCCGCCGACTTCGGGGCTCTGGCTGTCGGGCACGGCGGAGACAGTGACGCTCCCGAGC
>JBKPML010000133.1:0-5854 GCA_046732135.1 Actinomycetota bacterium | reverse complement strand
CTAGTGTGACGAAGTGGAAGTGGCACCACCGCATCGGTGCCTGACTAGACGAAGGCGAGGCCTCTATGACTTTCGTTAGACCCAAGCGTCGCGTGCTCATCGCGGCTGCATCCTTGAGTGCGCTTCTCGCAGTGGCTGCCTGTGGTGGTGGCGGCGACCAAAGTACCCCGCAAGGGCAAGCAAGCGCTGCCGTCGACTTCAGCAAGCAGGGTGACATTGAGTTTTGGACCGGCAAGGACACCTCCGGCAATGTCCCTAAGTTGGTTCAGAAGTTCAATGCCTCACACCCGAACGGCAAGGTGACCCTCCACGAGTTGCCTGAATTAGCGGATGCTCAGCGGCAGCAGATGATCCAGAACACCCAGATCAAGAACCCGAAGATGGCGGTGCTCAATGTCGACGTGGTCTGGACCGCCGAGTTCGCCGCAAACCAGTACGTTGAAGCGCTGCCACCCGACCAGTTCCCGACCGACGGAGTACTGAAGCCTCCCATTAACGCGGCGACCTACTTCAACAAGCTCTACGCCTATCCGTGGCGGTCAAACGGCGGCCTCCTGTTTTACCGCAAGGATCTGTTGGACAAGTACAGCCTGCAGGTGCCGACTACGTTCGATGAGATGAAGGCCGCCTGCGAGAAGATCATCGCAGGTGAGAACAACCCGAAGCTTGCATGCTATGCCGGTCAGTACAACAAGTACGAGGGCCTGACAGTGAACTTCGACGAAGCTGTTCATGGTGCAGGTGGTGTCATCCTTGCGGATGACGGCAAGCCTAATGTGGCAACCCCGGAGGCTACCAAGGGTTTGCAGACCTTGACCGACTGGTTCAAGGAGGGTCTCATCCCTAAGGCCGCAATCACCTGGAACGAAGAGGGAGGCCGCAGGGCATTCCAGGCGGGCGAGCTTGTTTTCCACCGCAACTGGCCATACGTCTACGCCAAGGCGAACGCGACGGATGGTTCGTCCAAGATCGCGGGCAAGGTCGAGGTGGCACAGCTGCCAGGTATCACTCAGGCTGGTGTATCCAGCACCGGCGGTGGAAACCTTGGCATCGCAAAGAATGCAGAGAACAAGGGTACGGCGGCGGACTTTTTGAAGTTCATGGCATCGGCAGACTCGCAGAAGTCGGACACCTTGGCGACAGGCAACGCGCCCGTTCTTGAGTCGGTGTATTCTGATCCGGAGGTCTTGAAGAAGTACCCCTTCTTCCCGAAGCTGCTCAAGTCGATCCAGACATCTGTGCCACGTCCGAAGGCCGTGAAGTATGGTGATGTCACAGTGGCAATCCAGGATGCTGCGTATGGCGCGCTCCAAGGTCAGACTGCTCCCGATGCAGCCCTGCAGTCGCTGCAGAGCAAGCTGGAGACTCTGGTCAAGTAGTAGCTGTCCGCCCATAGGGTTCCCGGCGCGGCCGAGTGTCGAGCCGGGAACTCGGTGCATCTCACGAAGGAGGTAGCCGAATGGCAACAGCCACGGCGGAAGCGCGGAACGTGCCAGCCGTTACAGCTGACGGCCACAAACACAAAAAGAACGCTCTGAGTGATGGCCAGGGCCGGCTTGCGTGGATGCTCCTTGCGCCGACGCTGCTCGTCATCATCGCAGTCGCCGGAATCCCGGTGCTCATGTCGATCCGGGAGTCCTTCTTCCAAACAAACGCAGGGGTCGATCCCAACACCGGGCTTATTCAGGGCGGCGAAACGTTCGTCGGTCTTAAGAACTTCACCGACATCTTCAGGGGCGCCAACCCGGTCGAGGGCACCTGGGGCAGCATGGACCGGTTCTGGAATGCATTCCTGAACACCACCATGATCACCATCGTCTGTGTCCTTCTGGAGACTGTGCTCGGCGTGATAATGGCGTTGATTATGGCGAAGGCATTCCGCGGCCGCGGAGTGGTTCGGGCAGGCATCTTGGTCCCGTGGGCAATTCCGACGATCGTCTCGGCTCTGATGTGGAAGCTGATCTTCGACTCCTCTGGTGTGATGAACCGCATCCTCGGCCGGGAGATTCTCTGGCTCGCCGACACCGGGGCGTCTTTCTGGGCCATCGTCATCGCCGACGTCTGGAAGACTGCTCCGTTCATCGGCCTTTTGACCCTTGCGGGTTTGCAGACCATTCCAGCCGAGGTTTACGAGGCGGCCAAGGTTGACGGTGCCTCCACGTGGCAGCAGTTCCAGCGCATCACCCTGCCCATGGTGAGACCTACCCTGGTCGTTGCGGTCTTGTTCCGGACCCTCGATACGTTGCGGATGTTCGACCTGCCTTACGGCATGATCGGCCCCGGTAAGTACCACGTGGAAACGCTCTCGATCTTCGCCTATCAAGAGGCGACGCAGAGCCGATACGGACCCGCCGCGGCCTACGCGATCATCCTGTTCATCTACGTCCTGCTCATTGCCTTCCTGTTCGTTCGGCTGCTAGGCGCAGACGTGATCGGCGATAGCGCGCCACCGAAGACGAAGAAGAAGAGGCGCGGTAAAGACGACCAGGCCCAGACCGCCGAAGTTCCGGCTCTGGAGGCCATGGGAGGTGCTCACTGATGTCGACGACGTCCGCTCCGGCTGAGACGACACCGCTTACCAATCAGGCCGAGATCGACGCGCTTGCCCATCCCAAGAGGAGCCCGAAGTACCTCGTGGGCTTGATCGCTTCCTATGTCGGGATGGCGTTGATCGTCCTTTACTGCATCATCCCCTTCTATTGGATGGTGGTGTCCTCGCTCCGGCAGCCAAGCGAGGGGCAAAGCACCGAATTCATCCCGAGCCCGATTTCGGTGGAGAACTTCAAGGCGGTGTTCTCCCCGCAGAACAACTTCGGACGGTCGCTGATCAACTCATTGATTGTCGCTGGGACGACTACCATCCTGACCCTGCTGTTCGGCATTATTGCCGCGTACGCGCTGGCGCGGCTCAGGTTCACAGGCAAGGGAGCAGTGCTGTGGATCATCATGGCGTGCTCCATGTTCCCGCTGATCATCCTGATACCGCCGCTGCTGAAGATGTTCTCGTCTACGGAGCCCTTTACCTGGTTTCCCTATTGGGTCAACACCTACCAGGCAGTGATCTTGCCGTCGCTGAGCTTTGGGCTTCCGCTGGCGGTGTGGAACTTGACGGCCTTCTTCAAGCAGCTGCCCAACGAGCTGGAGCAGGCGGCAATGGTCGACGGATGCACGCCGGGGGTGGCGTTCCGGAAAGTCATCCTTCCGCTGGCTGCTCCCGGAGTCTTCACCACCGCGATCATCGTGTTCATCGGTGCATGGAACGAATTCCTGGTCGCTCTGACGTTCCTGCAGGCGCCGGAGAAGCAGACGGCAACGGTGGCGATCAGCAAGTTCACCGGTACTAGCGGGTTCGACACGCCGTATGGCACGATCATGGCTGCCGGTGTCATCGTCACCGTGCCGCTCCTGATCGCGGTGCTGCTTTTCCAGCGCCGCATTGTCGCTGGTCTCACGGCAGGTGGCGTGAAGTAACACTGGAAAGACCCTGTCGTCTGGCGTAGCCGCACCCGCGGCTACGCCAGAGGCATTTCTGGGGCTTTAGATTCAGGAGGCCGGGCCCAGACGAGGAGGCCCCCTGACGTTGTCGTTTGGGTCGTTACTTGTTGCGCACAAGTCGCTGCGCACCTTCCTTTAGTCAGCCGTTGTTCAGATTCCTCAGTGCTTTCCTCTGAAGCCTTCAGGTCTGCAGCTACAGACAACGCCAATTAGTCACAGGTACACTTTTGCCACAGGTTCACTTCCTTCGTTAGGTAGTGTGCCGCGCACGAGCAGGAGTGCTTGCCATGCCCGTGAATGGTGTACTTGAGCACCTGTGGTTCCGAGACCACGACCCATGGTGGGCGACGCTCTTGCGGGCAATGGCGATGATCGCCCTTGTGTTGGTGTTCGTCATCAAAGGCATGCACAAGGTGCCCTCGGGCAGCAAGGCGCTGCGGACTCGGTTTAACAGAGTCATCCATCACCGGCGGGATGTCTACGACCGCTCGGGCTATGTCATCAACCGGCGCGGCGACGCCAAAGTGGTAGGACCGGGGCTGGTTATTGGCATCCCCTTCGTGCACAACGTTATGGTCGAATCGGTAACCGAGCAATTCGAGCCGTTGCCGCCGATCATCCGGCTACAGCCCTTGCGGGAATTTGCCTCCCAGATCAACTTCCAAGTCGTCGACCTGGAGAAAGCGCTGGTTGGTGTCGCCGACTACAGGGGTTCGCTCGTCAATAGCTGCGCCGCAGTGGTTCGGCGTCTCGTCAGGCAGACGCACTTCGGCGACGATGACATCTCGGCTCGCATGCTGGCCGACGAATCGCTGCAACAGCGCGCGACGGCGTTGGGCGTCAAACTGCTGGAGCTTAATGTCTCGACGTCCAACCTGACGGAACCGGCTCAGTTGGCCCACGCGTTCAAGCAGGAGGGCATCGTCCTCGAGGGCACATCTGCCGCAGTATTAGCGGCGCGGACCGTCAACGGTGCATCCGGCCCAGCACTCACTGCGGTCGATGGCGATGCTCCGGCTGCTTGATTGGACGATCGTCCGGCCGTTCCCGCGGTCATGCTCATCACCGCATGCTGGAGTGTCAAGGATCAACCGGAACCGGCGTCAACCATCAAGCGGAACCGCGTAAAGCATCAAGCGGAACCGCGTAGAGCATCAAGCGGAACCGCGTAAAGCATCATCCAGCGTAGAAAAGTCAAACCTCAGCCGCCCTTCGCTCATTCACTCGTACGCATCCTAGGGATTGCGCTTGCGCTCCTTCCCCAGCCCCATCTGCCGGCCCGCTTAGTCCCGCGTCCGGTGCGATGATCGGCTGGTGACCGAGCCACCGGCTGGGCGTCCCATGTTGGTGATCGTCAGCGGGCCTCCTGGGACGGGCAAGACAACACTGGCGCATCGCTTGGCTGGTGTTATCGGCTGCCCTGCGTTGTGTCGGGACGAGATAAAGGAAGGCATGGTCGCTGTGAATTCCGGGTTCGTTCCCGGACCGTCCGATCCGTTAACCGTCAGGACGTACAGCCTTTTCTTTGCAGCGATCCGGCTGTTCTTACAGCACGGCGTAACTCACGTCGCTGAGGCCGCCTTTCAGCATCAGAACTGGGCAAGCGGACTCGAGCCGATGCAGCCGCTGGCCGAACTGCGGATTATCCGCTGCCATGCTGCATCGGCCGTGGCGAAGGCGAGGGTGGAGCGACGGAGACTAGAGCAGCCCAGTCGAGCTGCACACGACGACTCTCACTACGTCAGCGGAGAACGGTTCGATCACATCCGGCTTGGCGCACCGACTCTGGACGTCGACACGACCAACGGTTACTGGCCAGAACTAGGTGCGGTTTCAAGGTTTGTGCGCTCGAGCTAGGCACATCGACCTGAGCAAGACCGGGGATTGCTCATACTCATGGCTGTATGCGGTGGTGCGCTCTCGCTTGTCGGGGTGTGGCGACTCAGGTTGGTTGCGGCTCTAGCGGAGGGCTATGCGGCCAATGGGGCGTCTTGCAGGCATAGTGAAACCAGTTCTGCCTTCGCTGCGGGCCGCTTCGCGGGCGAGGCTCACCTCCTGGCAATGTGGCCCGCATGGATGCTCGAATTCGCTAGTACCGACAGTCTGACCTGGCCGACGTTTGGGCCTGTCGATCGGGGCGCGGACGCCGAACTTCGCCTCGATGGAGACGGTCCTGGGCCCGGAAATTTGCACCCGCCTACACGGCCTCGACTGGCGCGGCTACCAGTCCCGATCAGTCAGCGCTGTCCTGACAGATGAGACAGCGCAGGTCTGGGTTTGCGAGGACTCCGACGACCATGTCACGGGCTTCGCTGCGGCCAAGATTGTCGACGCCGAGCGGAAGCTTGGTGAAATCGTG
>JBKPML010000132.1:0-4940 GCA_046732135.1 Actinomycetota bacterium | reverse complement strand
CTACTGACCACGCTTGTCCGCGAAACCGATGTCGAAGTCGTGATGTTGCCCGGCCGGTACACCCTGCTCGACCAGTGCGCGCTGGATGAGCTATTGCCGGCCTGCCAGGAGCGTGGTGTGTCGGTGATCGCCGCGGCAGTGTTCCACTCCGGCGTACTAGCCCAGCACCGGCCCGGCGCCGGAGCAATGTTTGGCTACCGGACCGCGTCGGCGGCGGTGCTGGAACGAGCCAACCGCATCGCGGAGGTATGCGACGGATATGGCGTGACCCTGCCACAGGCAGCGATGGCCTTCCCACTGACCCACCCCGCGGTGATCAGCGTTGTTCTCGGTATGCGCTCCGCTGAGGAGGTTCGGCAGAACGTCAACTCGTTTGCGACGGCCGTACCCGGCCAGCTGTGGGATGACCTCTGCGCAGAAGGGGGTTGCTCGACGAGCGAGTACCGATGCCTTCCTAGAGTGGCCAGGCCGCTCAGGACGACGGGTTAGGCGACCTGCTCCTGATTGGCAGCCCAGGAACTCGGGAGCACGGCTGAGATGGCCGCAGCATAGGCTTCGTAACCGGCAACAGTCGGGTGGAAGGCCTCTGTTGCAGTTCCTGCAGGCGGAGGCGGGTTGATGAAGGGCACTCCGCTGCCGCCTATGCGGTGCTCTTCACCGAAAGCGTTGGTCACGTCAACGTAGACGATATTGATACCAGCGGCCTTTGCCTCCGAAACCGCTTTTTGGATCGTGCAATTCAAGGCAGCCGTCGCGTTGTTGATTTCTGTCTTGAGGGCCAGATTCGGATCGCCTTGGACAAGCGCAAACAGGAACGGATAGCCAGTGACGACGATCAGCGCATTGGGCGACGCGTCTGCCACCTGTGCGTACAGGTCTGAGAGGCGGTTAAACAGCTCCTCACTCCCGCCACCGCAAGAGGCTGACAACTGCGCAACAGCACTCGCAATGTCAGTCTGGCAATCGGGGATTCCGGCCGTGCAATCTGCTAGCAGCTGGGAGAGACCCAAATTAGCCGCTCCAACGGTCAGAGTCACCAACCTTGTGCCTTGCTTTAGCGCCGACAACTGCTCATCGGCCACATCCGACGTCGTTGCCCCAGTGCACGCAGCGTTAACGCGGAGATGGATCTGCTGTTCGGCGTCGAGCAGATATGGGTAGCCGTTCGTGCTCTGCAGGCATTCGTTGAGGTAGGGGGGTGCGCCCTGGCCGGCGGCATAAGAGTCGCCCAGCGCCACGTATTGGCCAATGCCGACGGTATCTGCGGCGGCCGGCAGCGCGCCGACGGTCAAGATTCCGGCCAAGGCTATGAACGTGGTCACCAAGCGCGCCAAGAAGCGCGACCCCCGAGAAGTCATGGCCGGGAACCTACACCGATGCTGCCCGTGAGATGCGCGATTCGCCTCACTTTGGACTAATTCACGAAGGTGAACTCAGTTGATCAGGCATGCTGGATGGCCGACCTATCGCCGAATCTGGGAGACGCGACCTACGCTGGACAGTGGTCGTGGACGTGCATTCGGACTCCGCGGCGCTCATTCCGGGTACCCTCCGAGTCCGCCAAGACCGGACAGAGGCCTGAAATGGTTTTCGAGGTTGTCGCAGCGATCATTTTGGTCGCCCTCGTTGTTGTGGCGTTGAGCTTACGGGTTGTCAAGCAGTATGAACGTGGTCTGGTTTTCCGGTTCGGACGCGTCCTCGACCGGGCGCGCGGACCTGGTCTCACGATGCTGGTGCCCATTGTTGACCGGCTGAACAAGGTGAGCCTGCAGATTGTGACGATGTCTGTGCCCGCCCAAGACGGCATCACACGTGACAACGTCACCGTCAAAGTGGACGCGGTCATCTACTTCCGTGTTGTCGACCCGGTGCGGGCGATTGTCAACGTTGAGGACTATCGGTTCGCCATGTCGCAGGTCGCTCAGACATCGCTCCGATCGGTGATTGGCAAGAGCGATCTCGATGACCTGCTGACGAACCGGGAACGGCTGAACGAAGGCTTGGAGCTGATGATCGACAGCCCGGCCGTGGAGTGGGGCATCCATATCGATCGGGTTGAGATCAAGGACGTTGCCCTACCGGACGCGATGAAACGGTCTATGTCTCGACAAGCCGAGGCGGAACGAGAGCGACGCGCCCGGGTTATCTCGGCCGATGGCGAGCTGCAAGCGTCGGACAAGCTTGCGCGTGCCGCGGAAGCAATGGCCAACACGCCGGGCGCGCTGCAGCTACGGCTGCTCGAGACGATTGTGTCGGTCGCTGCCGAAAGGAATTCGACCCTTGTGTTGCCATTTCCGGTCGAATTGCTTCGGTTCCTGGAGCACAACACTGCGACGGCCGCCGCGCAAGGCCCGCACCGGACGGAGGAGTCGCAGCCCGAAGCCAGCGCCGAGCAGCTAGTGACGGCCCAGAGGAGCCAGCTAACCGAAGGCTCGCGTGATAGCTTCGGCCAACCAGGCGGTGAGAAGGACCAGCAAAGATCACCTGCCGCTGAGGAACTGGTGAGCGGTTCTGCCGAAGGGAGCAGGTGATGACCGCAACGGCGGCTGAGACCGAACGACCGACAGGTGCCCCCGCGCTGCGGCTGCTGCGGCCGGGCGTTGCCTGTCAGCCGCCTTACAGAGCTGGGATCGACACCGGGGGTGTTCATCTGCACCAGGTGCGCGCTTTGGGCCGCCCGCCGATCAAGCAATGTTCCAGTGGTGCGGCTCGATCCGCGACTCGCTGCCCGGTGGCTGCGGGACCGCATTCCTCGGAGCGCGGGACCGGCCACCATGGCGATCCCCATCCTGTACAGCACAAACCTCGACCGCACCGCCGGTCACTACGCTGCGCTTGGGCTCAAGATCATTGATCGGCACGACAACTATCTGGTGATGGGTGGGGGGCAGGTAGAGCTGCACTTCAGCAGCGGGCAGCCTGCTCCCGCGCCGGGGCAAGCGTTCCTGCACGTTCCGGACGCCGGAAGGCTGTGGAAGGGAACTGCAGGGACACAGCCTCGCGGGCATTGGACCGCTCGAAGATCACCCCTCCGGACTGCGGGAGTTCATTGTGACTGATCCAGATGGCAACCGCATCCGCGTCGGGAGTCCTACGCCCAAGGAGTAGGCGCACCCAGGAGGCAATAGGCACGGGTCGACGGGTTTGAGGGCATGATGCTGGTTGCCGGCGCGGAGGCGCGCCACTTTCAGGGCCGCAGCCACTTGCCGGCAGGTCTTAGACGAGGGGGCCCTCGCGGGTCGCCGCCTTCCTGCTGGTCGGATTTGGCGATGACGAGGCGTCGGGCTCCATCCACATCGCCAACGCAATCTCGTCCGCACCCCGTTGGAGGTCGGAGCTGCGCGATGGGCGGCGATAGCCGGTGCTGCGAAACCCGAAGTTCTTAGCGAAGCCGACCGCTCGCGCGTTGTCTGTCCCGACCCAGTAGTAGAGCTGGCGGTAACCCTGCTGGGTTGCCAGAGCCGCAGCAGCCTCAACAAGTCGCCAGGAGACGCCGGTACCCCGAGCGTCTGGGACGACGTACAGGCCGAAGACCTCAGCTGCCGAGGGGTCCTGCTCGTAAGGTGCGAGGCTGACGATTCCCTGTGCAATCCCGCCTCGCTCAGCCAGCAGCCACGACGACCGGGTCATCCGGTCACGCCAGAACTGCTCGTCGCGGTCGGCTTCGTCGGCCAATGTCGCCGTGAACGAGTCGGGAGACTCCGCCAAGGCCCGCAAGCGCACGTCGCGGTACAGCGACCATTCAGACTCGTCCAGCACCCGCACCGCGATCTCTGTCATGGTCCATAGTGTCCCCTCGATCGCAACCGGAGCGGCCCTCCCTCACGTCGCGAATCGAAGCCCGCGGCGGTGCCGACGGTGCCGGGACTCGAACGCGATATGGTACGCGCGCGACGTCATCTGGGGTTACGCATTGCGCCCGCCCACCGTGGCGTCCCGAGAGAACAATGACCAGGCGGGGGACCCATGCTCGAGGCGGCCAGACGACGTCCTGCACGACGAAGGTTCGGACGATGGGGCCGATCGACGCTGCTGACGCCGCTGCTCGCCGTGCTCGCAGTTGCCCTGCTCGCCGGACCGGTGAACGCGGCTCCTGGCGCGTCAGGCGGCCGGCCCGTAACGACCAGCTACCAGAATCCCCTCGCACCAGACATCCCCGGCGACGGCACGGTCGACAGCTGCGCCGACCCGACAGTAATTAAGGGCCAGGACGGCGAGACGCTAAACGGTCAGCAGGCCTGGTACATGTACTGCACCACAGACCCGCTAAACGACAAGGACGTCAACGAGAACGGCGACCCGGTCTTCCACCGGATCCCGACGATGGTCTCCACCGACCTCGTTAACTGGACCTACGTCGGAGATGCTTTCCCGATGGATGGAGGTGACATCCCGGCCTGGATCGACCCGACCGCCGCATTCTGGGCTCCAGAGGTCGTCTACTCCAGTGCCACGGATCAGTACTACTTGTTTGTCACCGTCACCGAGACGACAGCGGCGGGCGGTGGTTCAGACACTTGCCGTGGCGACAGCGCCATCGGTGTCGCGGTCGGTGACAGCCCCACTGGTCCTTGGGATTTCGCCGACCAGCCGGTCGTGCGGCCCCGTCTCGACCCTAACGGTGGGGAGTGCTCGTACTTCTGGACTTTCGACCCGGACGTCCTCGGCGACACCGTCACGGATGAGGGCATCCTCTACTACGGCTCGTACTACGGCGGCATCTTCGCCACCAGGGTGACATTCTCCGAGACCGGCGTGACCGCGGCGACGCCGAACCCCGCTGACGACACCCGGATCACGATCGCCAACCGCTATGAGGGCGCGAACGTCGTGTTCAGGGACGGCTACTACTACCTCTTTGCCTCGGCCACCAACTGCTGCAACGGCGCACTCACCGGCTACAGCGTCTTTGTCGGACGCTCGACCAGCCCGTTCGGCCC
>JBKPML010000131.1:0-9858 GCA_046732135.1 Actinomycetota bacterium | reverse complement strand
GGTTTTACTACTGACCACCACGGGGGCCAAGACGGGTGTCCGACGAACCAATCCAGTGCTCTACTTAGGCAGCGGCGAAGACTACGTCGTAATCGCTTCCAACTGGGGCCAGCAGCACAACCCGGGCTGGTACTACAACCTTCGGGCTAACCCTAAAGCAGCGGTGACTCTGGATGGGTCGACGTTTGACGTGGTGGCCCGTCAGGCCACAGAAGTCGAGCGTGATCATTATTGGGCTCAGGCAGTCCGCATGTATCCCGCATGGAATGTTTACAAGGCGCGATCACTGCATCCTGAGTTCCCGATCATGGTCTTGTCCCCAGTTGCAGGCACGGTCTGACCAGCGAGTTCTGTCGCGTTTCCGGTCTATCCTGTCAACCCCCAACGCGAGAAAGGCAAGCGATGACCACCGTGACTTCAGCCGACGGAACCAGGATCGACTACGACGCGTACGGCTCTGGTCCCGCTGTCATCCTCATCGGCGGCGCCAGCCAACACCGGGCAATCGACCCCCGCACCACCGAGATCGCCAAGCAGTTGGCTGGTGAGAACTTCACGGTGGTCGACTACGACCGGCGCGGCCGTGGCCGGTCGGGCGACACTCCGCCGTGGTCGCTGGACCGGGAGGTTGAGGACCTCGCCGCCCTGATCGACGTTGCTGGAGTCCCCGCCGCGCTCTACACCAGCTCCTCTGGCGCAGCAATCGGGCTCGCCGCGGTCAACTCCGGGATTGCGGTCTCGGCGCTCGCCCTCTACGAGCCGCCCTATTTCGTCGGTTCTGATGGCCGCGAGCACATCGCCACGCTCCGGCGAATGCTGGACCAGGACCGGCGCGACGAAGCCACCCGATACAACATGACCGCGATCATCGGGCTGCCCGCTGAGGCGGTTGACCAGATGGCCGAGGCGCCATGGTGGCCGGACCTGGTTGCGGTCGCGCCCACCTTGGTCTATGACCACCAGGCCTCCAACGACATCGAGACCGATCCGGACTGGCGCGCCCGCTGGGCTCGTGTCACCGTGCCCACGGTCGTCTACTCGGGCGACCGGACCTTCCCGGGGTTACCCGAGGCCGCAGACGCGGTCGCGGCTGCTCTACCGAACGCCCAGCGCCGCGTGCTCGCAGGTCAAGACCACGGCCCAGCGCCCGAAGTGATCGTCCCGGAGCTGGTCAGTTTTCTGCGTTCGGTCGCGTAACCGAACCGATGCCAGCTCACCCAATTGGAAAGCTCCCTCTCGGGCACGCCATCTAAAGGGTTTGGTTGTCTTTCTTAGGGCGCCCTCGGTGACCACCGCGGGCCATGTCCTCGCGTCGTTGGCACGGACGGGTTACCCCTGGTGCTCGACGGTTTGGCCAGCCGGCGTGGCGTATGGCCACGAGATGGTCAGCCGGAGCGGCTCAGAGCCAGCTGGCGAGTTGTGCCAGGTCTCCCGCGGTGGCCCGACCGGCACCCGTCCGGCATCGCTGATCCAACAGTGGAGCTCATCGTAGAGCCCAAGGATTTCCGGGAAGTCGGTCTCCGGTCCCTCCGCAAATCGGTTAGCTACCATCCCGCCCGACAATCGATAGCTTCGTACGTCATCGTCGGTATCAGCTAGATCATCGACTGGTAGGACAATCTCCAGCGGACCATCCGAGTCGGCGGTAATGGGGCCATGGAACACACCGAACGGGTCTCCGGTAACGGTTAGTCCGGCGCCGGCGGCAAGTTGGCGAAGCCGGTCCACCGTCGAAGTGATGATGTCGTCCATCTCCTCCGGGCGCATCCGCTTCATGACGCTCAGGACAGGGCGCTCGGCCTCGAGGGCTGTATTGACGTGGGACATGTCTACCTCCTGGATTAGGTGGAGTCGTGCCCGCTGAAGCACGGCTTGGACGACCTCGCTGCGCCGCTCGATTTCGAGTGCCACCTGCTCGATCTGCCGCAGAGCCGATTCCGGATCGGTGCAGATGATCCGGTGGATCTGCTCCAGCGAGAGGTCTGCTGAGCGCAGCAGGCTGATCAACCATCCGGTCGGAACCTGCTCAGGAGCGTAATAGCGGTAACCGTTGATCGGATCAACAAAGTGCGGCGGAAGAAGCCCACGCTCGGCGTAGATTCGCAGCGCCTTTGCAGAGAGCAAGGTCTGCCCGCCGAACTGTCCCGCAGTCATCAGGCCGGCTCGGTGCTGATCATCGCCGTGGGCCATGACGACTACCTTCAGGCTCGCCCTAGGGGCGAAGTCAAGTACCGGTCTCAGATCGACCCGAAAGGTTCAAAAGCCGGTTCCGGGTCGAGGTAGCTATCCGCGCATGACCACGAGTTGATCTTCAGCGAGGCAGGCCTTTGATGTCGTCGACAAGCGACGGAAGCCCTTCAACGAACGAGTGCTCGGATCCGTCGATTGGCCGGGCCGTCGCTGTTGGGAGGTGATCTTGGTAGTAGGCCAGGTGCGCGAAGGGTACCTCCGGGTCATCGCGACTGTGGTACAGGAAGATGCTCGATGCGGGCAGCCTCGAGCCAACGTCGTTCGGTACGGCGAAGTCGGCGTACGCCCAGCCGTCTGGGCCCCAGTTGGGAACAGAGACAAGAAATAGGCCCCGGACAGGCTTCCGGTACGAGCCCTCCGCCAGGTATTTCAGGAGGACGGAACCGCCGAACGAGTGACCGACGAAGATCACCTTTCCACCGATCGCCTCGAGCTCCCGCTGAATGCGATCCCTCCAGGGCTGGTAGTGGGGATTGTCTGCATTGGGCATCTCCGGGGCGATGACACGGTAGCCCGTGCCCAGGTCGCGGGTGAGGTAGGCGGCGAGCCGGCCGCTGCCCTCGGGCTCGTGCATGTTTCCGGCACCCTGGATGAACAGGACCGGTTGGATATCCACGGCGAGTCCTCGCTAGGTTTCAGTGGCCTTCGATACAAGACCAGCGTTGCCGGCTAACGGTAAGGCGATTTGGGCAGTCGTGCGGAAGCGCCGTCCGTAGCATGGGCGATGTGCCCGGCGATGCGACCCGGACCTACCTCTTCTCCGACGTCGAGGGGAGCACTCGGCTCTGGGAGCGCCACCCGGAGGCGATGCAGGATGCGCTAGCCCGCCACGACGCCATCCTGCGTGCTGCGGTCGAGATCTGCGGCGGCACAGTGGTAAAGACCACTGGCGACGGGCTCATGGCCGTGTTCGGCTCGGCGCCGGACGCGATCACTGCGAGCCTTGAGGCGCAGGAGGGGCTGCGCGACGAGCCGTGGGGTGCGACAGGACCGCTGCGCGTGCGCATGGGGGCGCATGTCGGCGAGGCGCAGATCCGCGGGGGCGACTACTACGGCACCGCTGTCAACCGCGCCGCGCGCGTGATGGCTGCGGCGCACGGCGGCCAGGTGCTGCTGTCGGCGCCGATCGCCGAGCTCGTGGCTGGGTCGCTCCCCGACGACGTGCACCTGCGCGACCTCGGCACGCACCGCCTGAAGGACCTCGCCGGCCCCGAGCACCTCTTCCAGTTGGTGCGGCCGGGCCTGCCCGACACGTTCCCGCCGCTGGCGACCATCGACGTGCGGCCAAACAACCTGCCGACACAGACATCGACGTTCCTCGGGCGCGAGGCGCTGCTCGACGATCTACGCGCGCAGCTCGACGCGGAATACGCGCGGCTGGTGACGCTCACCGGTCCTGGTGGGACGGGCAAGACGCGGCTTGCTCTGCAGGCCGCGGCGGAGCAGGTCGACCGTTTCGAGGATGGTGTGTTCTTTGTTGACCTGAGCGCCGAGCGCGAGGCCGACGGCGCCTACGCCGCCATCGTGCGCAGCGTGGCGATCACCGGTTCCGGCGACGACCCTCCGCTCGAGGTGCTCAAGCGCGGCCTGCGCGAGCGGCAGTTGCTGCTCGTGCTCGACAATTTCGAGCAAGTGGCCGACGCGGCGACCGGCATGGCCGAGCTGCTCGCGCACTGCCCGGGTATCACCGCGCTCGTGACCAGCCGAGCGGCGTTGCGAGTGCGCGGCGAGCGGCTGTTCCCCGTGCCGCCGCTTACGCTCCCGGGCGGCGACGGCGCAGTCTCGCTGGAAGACGCGCTCAACTCGGAGTCGGTCCAGCTGTTCGTCGAGCGCGCGACATCGCTGCGGCCCGACTTCCAGCTCACAGACGAGAACGCGCCCGACATCGCCGCCATCTGCCGCCGGCTCGACGGGCTGCCGCTCGCGATTGAGCTCGCCGCCGCGCGCATCACGCTGTTCGCAGTCGACGAGCTGCGGTGGCGGCTCGACGAACGGCTCGACGTGCTACAGGGCGGGGGCCGCGACCTCCCGGCGCGGCAGCGCACGCTGCGAAGCACGATCGAGTGGAGCACGGAGCTTCTCACCGCGCCGCAGCGCCGGGTGCTCCAGATGTTCTCGGTGTTCGTCGGCGCGCGACTGACCGACGTCGAGGGCACCGCGCGGCGACTCGCAGACAACATCGACGTGCTCGAGGGCATCGGCACGCTTGTTGATAACAGCCTCGTCCGTAACATCCCCGACGAGCAGGGACACCAGCGCCTAGCGATGCTGGAGACGATCCGCTCGTACGCGGCCGAGCAGCTTGACGCCGAGCCAGATTTCGCCGATGCCGTCCGCCGCGCTCACGCCGAGCATTACACCGAGCTCGCTGTGGCGCTGCGTGAACAGCTCGCCCGCATGGAACGCGAGCAGGTCCTCGCCGCGCTCGAGGTCGAGCTCGGCAACCTGCGAGCGGCGTGGTCTCACTTCGTACAGCAGGGCGACGCCGTCCGGCTCAATGACCTGCTCGAACCACTGTGGGGCTACTACGACGCGCGCGGCGCCTACGCCGCGGCGATGGAACTCGGCGACGACCTGCTGAAGGTGCTGGCCAGCCAGCCTGAGACGCCGCAACGCGCGCGTGACGAGATCGCGCTCGAGATGAGCTTGGCTCGCGCCCTCATCGTCGTGCGCGGCTATGACGCGGAGGTCGAGCACAGCATCCGAGCAGTTGTAGAGCGTTCACGTGAGCAGGACGACGCCCCCGAGCGCTTCCCGGTGCTGCGCAGCCTCGCGACCCTGCACCTCATGCGGTCGGACTTCGACAGCGCGCTCGAGATCGGCCGCGAGCTGCTCGCGATCGCGAAGCAGCAGCGCGACCCTATGCTCCTGTCCGAAGCGCACCTCGTCTACGGGATGAACACCGCGTTCATCGGCGACGTCGACGACGGGTTGCGCCACCTCGACAAAGCCATCGAGCACTTCGACACCAGAGCGGCGGGCCTCGTGAAATTCCGCATCGGGCCGAGCCCAGGCGTCGTGGCTTACGTGGTGTCTGGCCTCTTGTTGTGGGGGATCGGCTTCCCGGACCGCGCGGTCGTAAGGCTGGAGCGCGGTCTGAACGTCGCCGACGAGATCGGGCACCCGTACTCGCGCGCCTACGCGATGTGGCACGCGGCCCTTCTGGACCTCTGGAGATTCGACCTCTCGGCGATGGCTGCGCGAGCCGAGACACTCCACGCTCTCGCCACCGCTCACGACTACCCCATTTGGCGCGCGCTTGCGGTAGTACTGCGCGGGACCAAGATGATCGCCGACGGCAAGGTCGAAGATGGACTTGTCGAGGTCGACCGCGGCTTCGACCTCTACGACGACCAGACGACGCCGCCGGTCTTCTGGGCGCCACTACTCCAGGTGCGGGCCGTCGGTCGGATGCTGGCAGGGCAGATCGACCAGGCGATGGCGCTTCTGGCCAAGTCGGAGTCCCTCATTCCCGCGACCGACCCACAGGCACCGGACCTGGCGATCATGCACGGCGATTTGCACATGGCGATGACCTCACCTGATGTCGCGACGGCTGAAGCGAGCTACCAAGGCGCCTTCGACGCTGCCCACGAGCGCGGCCTGCGCATGGCCGAGCTGCAAGCGGCGACGCGGCTGGCGACCCTGCACCGCGGCACCGCCCGCGAACAGGCATCAGTGCAGCAGCTGCGTGATGTCTACAACTCGTTCACGGAAGGCCACGACACGGTGCTGCTCGTCGCGGCCCGCACCCTCCTCGACGCATCGTCGGTCTGACCCTTAGGAGTATTTGATGCCGTGACTATTCCTATAGTCCGAGAGCAGACCATCGATAACGCGCGCCGTTCTCAAAGCACTGTGTCCGTTGCTGGGCGACTCGCCATGACCGGTGAGCGCATTGACCACGGTCTGGATGAGGGGCAGTTGAACGACCTCGGGATAGGGCGCTTCGATTTGTTCCACTCCGCGAGCTGTGAGCAGTTGCAGGGGCTCCTCGGCGAAGCAGGAAAACCGCAGCGCTCCAGTCGTTCCGACGATCTCCACCTGATCTTGGTGCTGGAAGGAGTCGTAGTTCCAGACACCGACGCCCTCGACACCGGAAAGAAAGCTAAAGACGGCGCTGACCAGGTCTTCGGCTGGATAGCGTCCACCGCGGTTTGTGGCGACTCCGGCCGCATGGTCAACGGGACCAAACAGCCAATCTAGCAAATCGAGGATGTGAGAGCCGAGGTCGACGAAGTGGCCACCGCCGGAGATCTCAGGATCCACCCTCCACCCCACGTGGTCGGCCTCAGCGGGCTGCTCGTTGCGGATGCTGACCGACCGGAGCTGTCCGATCCGACCACTGTCCAAGAGCTCTTTGACCGTGGTAAAGCGCGGCAAGGCGCGACGGTAGTAGGCCACGAATAAACCCACCCCGGCCTCCTCACAGGCCGTAATCATGTCTTCACACTCCAGGGCCGTGCGAGCCATCGGCTTCTCGACGTAGACGGGCTTGCCCGCCCGCGCGACGCGGAGCACATACTCCCTATGGGAGTCCGGTGGTGTTGCAATGTAGACGGCGTCGACCTCGGGATCGTTGATCAGCTGGTCAGCATCGTCATACCAATGCGGCACGTTGTGTCGTCGGGCGTAGTCAGCGGCAAGATCGCCATTTCGACGCATCACGGCAATCAGTTCGGATCGTTCTGCCTGCTGAAAACCGGGCCCGCTCTTGCGTTCAGTCACGTCCCCGACGCCGATGATTCCCCACCGCACCCTCTCCACGGACGTTAGGGTAGCCAAGGCGGCACGCCCCGAATCGCAGCGGAATTGGACTGCGATGCTTACCAGATGGAGCAGCGCATCAGTCTGGTCACCCTTGGCGTCACCGATCTGCGCCGGGCCCGGTCCTTTTATGAGGCGATGGGCTGGAAAGGCGCACAGCAGCCTGACGAGGAGGTCTGCTTCTTCCAAGCTGGCGGCATGGTCTTGGGGCTCTGGAGCGCACTCGGGGGCCACGGCGCACCGGGTATCGAACTCGCGCACAATGTTCGAGCCCCCGAAGACGTGGCGGTAGTACTTGCCGAGGCCGAGCAGGCCGGCGGGAAGATCGTGCGACCGGCAGCACGCGCCGAGTGGGGCGGCATGTCCGGAGCCTTCACCGATCCCGATGGCTACGTGTGGGAAGTCGCGCACAACCCGGGCTGGACCATCACCGACGACGGATCAATCCGTATCTGACATCCTGCTTGGTGTCTTCTCGTCACCTTTGAACGGCCGGTCGGCTGAGCTCACGAGCACGGCACGGGCACGGTCGTCGTCGCAGACGCCGGCGGCATTGCCCGACGTGAACACCTGCGCCATGCTCGTCGTGTGCCGTTCTTCATGGACCGCCACGAGTTCGTCGGCCTCTCAGCCGAGGAAGCCGCACTCGCGCACCTCCAGGACCTCAAGATCCAGGGCCGGTACGGTGTCCGATTCCTCACCTACTGGTTCGACCAGGAGCGCCAAACCGCGTTCTGCCTGGCAGAAGCGCCAAGCGCCGATGCAGTCGAGGAGGTCCACCGCGCATCGCACGGCTTCATGGCGTACGAGATCATCGAGGTCGACGAGTCCATGGTGGCCCGCTTTATGGGTGGCATCATCGAGCATCCACCCGGGGAGGTGTACGTCGAAGCGGCGTTCCGCACGATCCTGTTCACCGACATTGTGGAGTCGACCAGCCTGACTCAGCGATTGGGCGATGCCGGCGCGATGGCGATGCTGCGAGCCCATGACGAGATCGTGCGAGGCAGCCTCGAACGTCATCGGGGATCGGAGGTCAAGCACACAGGCGACGGGCTCATGGCCGCGTTTCCCTCAGTTGTCACCGCCATCGAATGCGCCGTGGAGATTCAGCAGGAAATTGCGGACGCACAGGGCACGGGCCGAATGCCTGCCCGCCTCCGCATTGGGATGGCGGCGGGTGAGCCGGTCACCGAGCGTAACGATCTCTTCGGCGCCACCGTGCAGCTCGCCGCGCGGCTGTGCTCGCGAGCCGAACCCGGAGGCATCCTCGTCGCGGGCGCCGTGCACGACCTAGCGCTGGGAAAGGGGTTCGCCTTCCGCAGCCGCGGCCGGTTACGTCTCAAAGGGTTCGACTCGCCGATGCAAGCCTTCGAGGTCGTGTGGCGCACAAGTGAGCCGTGATGAGGCTTGCGACGCTGAACGTCTTCGGTTTGAGCGGGAACTGGTCCGCTCGCCTTGAGGCGCTCCAGAGCGGATTCTTGGAATTGGATGCTGACTTGGTCACCTTGCAGGAGGTGATCCTAAGGGAGGAGTTCGACCAGGCGGCAGCGATCCTGGGGCCCAGTTTCCAATTGGCGCACGCCAGCCACCGCGAGGCGAACGGCTCAGGGATCACGACGGCCAGCAAGTGGCCGTTGGGCCGCGTTGTGGAGGTCGATCTGCACGTCACCGAACGCACCCATGAGTTCGCCTGCACCTGCCTTGTGACCGAGATCTTGGCTCCGCAGCCATACGGGCGGATCTGGCTGGCGAATCATCTGTCCGACTATCAACTTGATCACGAACGAGAACGTCGACTGCAAGCCGTGACGGTGGCACGCGCTCTCGACGCATTGGCTGCCCAGACACCGGGCCATGTGATCGTCGCCGGGGACATGGATGCCGACGAAGCCGCTGACAGCATCCGGTTCTGGACCGGTCGGCATGTCATCGATGACCTGAGCGTGTGCTATCGCAGTGCATGGGAGTCGGCCCGGCCGACCGAACGCCTCGTCACGTTCGCACCGGATAACCCGCTCTCTACCGACTGGGATTGGCCCTTTCGCGGTATTGATCACGTGTTCGTCCGGTGTGCGGCACACGGAGGGCCGACCCTGCCCATATTGGGCTGCCAGCGAATCTTCGACCGGCCCCCGATACCAAGTGACCACTACGGACTCATCGTCGAGCTCGACGTCCCACCACATTGGCCACTATCAACGGAGCACTCCGATTTGTGACGGAAGTCCCGGCCGTGTGTCCTTCGCGTTAGGCGGTGTCGGACGACTGGACCAGCTGCCAGTGGTACCTAAGCCGATGAGTCGCCGCCAGAGCCGGAGTCGATATGAGCATGCCTACTGGAAGGATCGATCCGAAGTACGGCGACCCCTCGGCCACCGCACCACCCTGGGAGGAGATTGAACGTCTCCTTGCAAACGCCCAGCTCTACTGGATCATCACCGTCCGCGCGGACGGGCGCCCGCACGCCGTACCCCTTGTGGGCGTCTGGCACGACGGCACATTCGCTTTCTGTACCGGCTCGGAAGAGCAGAAGCAGCGCAACCTCGACGCCAACCAGCACGTAGCAGTGACAACCGGCAGCACAGGCATGAATGGCTGGGACACCGGTAAGGATGTCGTTGTTGAGGGCACGGTGGTGCGGGTGACCGAGTCCGATGCGCTGCAGGCGCTGGCGGACGCCTGGTACGCCAAGTACGGCGAGGACTGGAAGTTCGAGGTCCGCGACCAAGAATTCGTCGAATTGAGCCAGTCAGGCGGCAGTACGGGTGGAGGCGCGCGGGTCTACCGGGTCAACATCGCCAAGGTGATCGCCTTCGGTGGTCCGCACGGCCAAACGAC
>JBKPML010000130.1:0-12796 GCA_046732135.1 Actinomycetota bacterium | reverse complement strand
GGCTTCCAGGCCGTCACGTTCTGCCAGGCCCTCGTCGGTCATGGTCACCGGAGCAGTCACGGTCGGGCCGTCGTGCGGTGGCAGGACCGCTTCAAGCACCGCCGCGCCGACTGCATATCCACGCCGGCCGATTTCGAACGGAAACCCTGAGGCGTGCTGCCGCACGCTTGCCGTGCCACCGCCTTGCCACTGCGGCCAGACCAGGCGGAGGTTGACCTCGGGCGATGACTGCTTCGAGTGGACCACTGGAGGTTCCCTTTTCATAGAAGGCGTCGCATGCCAGCTACCCGCAGGCATCGCGCGGCGGCTGCTTTAGAGGCCAATGTCGCTCACCACCCGAGCCAGAGAACGGCCTGACACATCTGTGGGGGCGGCTGTGACGGAGCGCAGCTCCGATGCCTCCGGCAGCTTGGTGAGATCAGGCGCCCTCGCGGCGCGATGGGGATGCTGCATGAACGTCTCCCTGTATTGGATGAGTTGGCTGAGCTTCGCCGGCGTTGATCTAAGTAGGGCTCCCGCGCTGTGTCGCAAGCCGACCCCGATGACCTCGGATCGTGACCGATACGACAGCCGCCACCAGGCAGAGGACCGCACCGCCGAACCAGGCGAGGGTGTACTGGCCGGTCGTGTCGCGGACGACGCCGGCAGCGGCCGAGGCGAGGGCCGCCCCGAACTGGTGTGAGGCGAAGACCCAGCCGAACACGATCGTTCCGGACGTTCCGAACGCTTCTCGGCACAGGGCCGCAGTGGGCGGCACGGTGGCCACCCAGTCCAGTCCGTAAACGATGATGAACAAGAGCATGCTAGGCCGGACGTCGTTCGACAGCAGCCAGGGCAGAACCAGCAAACCGACGCCGCGGAAGAAGTAGTAGCAGACCAGCAGCAACCGCGGGTCGATTCGGTCGGTGAGCACGCCCGAAACGATCGTCCCGGCGATGTCAAAGATCCCGACCAGCGCCAACAATCCGGCGGCAGTGGTCTCAGGCATGCCGTGGTCGTGAGCGGAGGGCACGAAGTGCGTGCCGATCAGACCGTTCGTGGTGGCGCCACAGATCGCGAAGCCGCCAGCCAGCGCCCAGAAAGTCCTGGTCCGTGCCGCGTCGGCCAGCGCGCGCACCGCCCGGCTGGCGGCTCCGGTCGAGTGGACCGCCGGCGCCTGCCCCGGGCCCGGTGGAGCGCCATACGCAGTAACGCCTAGCTCCTCGGGATAGTCGCGGAGTACCGCCACCACGAACGGCACGACGGCCAGCGCTGCAAATGTGACCACCAGCGATGCCGCCCGCCAGGAATACCGCTCAGTCAGCACCGCCATCACCGGGAGGAAGATCAGTTGACCGGTGGCGCCGGCGGCAGTCAGCACGCCCATCACCAGGCCGCGTCGGCGCACAAACCAGCGGTTGGCGATGGTAGCCGCGAACACCATGGCCATCGAGCCGGTGCCAAGGCCGATCAACAGCCCCCAGGTGACCATCAACTGCCAGCCATTGGTGATCACGATGGTCAGCCCGCTACCGGCCGCCACCAGCACGAGGGCGAGGCTGGTCACCCAGCGGATCCCGAACCGATCCATCAGCGCGGCGGCGAACGGCGCCATCAACCCGTACAGCACCAGGTTCAGGCTGACCGCGCTGGACATCAAAGTCCGTGGCCAACCGAACTCCTGCTCCAAAGGCACCATCAACACCCCGGGCGCAGCCCGGAAACCAGCGGCACCAAGCAGGGCGACGAACGCGACCAACGCTACCCACCATGCCGGATGGATCCGCCGGCCGGCGCCAGCGCCCCATCGCTGATCGCCCTCGGCCGCTGAGTCGAGCGCGGCAGTCGCCTCGAACGCCTCATCCGCTGTCGTCACCGGGCTATTAGACCCAGTCACCACCTTTGGGGCAACGCCAATCTCTGCTGAAAGTTGTTGTATGTCTCGCTGCCTGACGGCTGCGATGAGGCGACAGTTCCGTACAGCAAGCTGCCTGGCCCACGGCTCGTGTCGTGAAGCTTTAGGACGCCAAACGTCTCCGGGCACAGGAGCGCCGGTTACCCGCTCATCGACCTCATCGCTTCGGCCGCGGTCGGCCATGTCGCGCGACAATACGGGCATGCAGGAGGTGGACGTCTATCCCAGAAGCCCGGGGCGGCTCACGCCGCTGATTGGACCCGAGCGGGCCGAGCGGCTGCGGTTCGCGGTAGAGCAGGCCCGCAACGCCATCGACGGTGCCACCGTGTGGAATATCAACGCAACCGCCCACGGCGGCGGGGTAGCCGAGATCCTCACCTCCGTGATCGCCTACGAGCAGGGCGCGGGTCTCGACAGCCGATGGCTAGCCCTGGACGGCGACGACGACTTCTTCGCCCTCACCAAGCGGATTCACAACCTTATCCACGGCTCATCCGATGACGGCGGACCGGTCCGACCGCCGGAGCGGCAGCACTACGAACGTGTGCTGGAAGAAAATCTGGCCGACCTGCGGCCGCAGCTGCGACCCGGCGACGTGGTGCTGTTGCACGACCCGCAGACAGCCGGATTAATCCCAACCTTGCGCCACTTCGGCGTCTTCGTCGGCTGGCGTAGCCACATCGGCGCCGATACGGTCAACCAGCAGACCAACCAGGGCTGGGCCTTCCTCCGCCGATACGTGGAGCAGGCCGACGCGGTGGTCTTCTCTCGCCGCCAGTTCGTCCCCGATTGGGTGCCCCCCAGCAAGGTCACGATAATCGCGCCTTCAATCGATCCATTCGCCACCAAGAACCTCGACCTGGAGGCCGGCCGCGCTCGTGCGGTGCTGGCGAGGGCCGGGCTGCTGAGCGGCGCGGAGACGGGCGGGGATCTGTCCTTTCGGCGGCAGAATGATGATCCTGGCGAGGTCCGCCGGCATGACAACCTTCTGGTAGGCGGGACGCCGCCCCGAGCCGGGTCACGGCTGGTGGTGCAGGTTAGCCGATGGGACTGGCTCAAGGACATGGGCGGCATCCTGAGCGCGTTCACAGAGCATATCGACGCGATGCCGGACGACACGCACCTCATGCTGGTGGGCCCTGCCGTCGAGGGCGTCGCCGATGACCCTGAGGGCGCGACGGTGTTGGCCAAGTGCACGGAGCAGTGGCACGGGCTGCCCCGCCGAGCGCAGGAGCGAACCCACCTAGTAACCCTGCCCATGGACGACCCCGACGAGAATGCCCACCTGACCAACGCCATCCGTCACAATGCCACCGTCCTAGTGCAGAAGAGCTTGGTGGAAGGGTTCGGACTCACTGTCACCGAAGCTATGTGGAGGGCCAGACCGGTGCTCGCCAGCGCGACTGGCGGCATTACCGAGCAGATCACCGACGGCGTAAACGGTCTGCTGCTGCCCGATCCGGGAGACCTCGACGCGTTCGCCAACACCCTCGCTCGGCTGCTTTCCGACGACGAGCAAGCCCGGCGATTGGGGCAGGCCGGTCGGGCCCGGGTGCACCAGCAATTCCTGGTCGACCGGCACCTCACCCAATACGCCGACTGGCTCGTGGACTCGGCAAGGAACAGCTGACGGGGGGCCGCGGTGGGCGCCATGATCTTGGTCGTCAGAGCCTTACTGGTGGTCGAGCTGGAGCCCAATCGGTTGCCGCATGCTGCCTTGCCCAATCGCATCGGTAGCGGCCGGCGAAGGCGCGTTTCAGGCGATCACGAGGTAAGAGAGTCCGAGAGCCACCAGAGCCGCCGACAGGACCAGCTCGTAGCGCACTTGTAGCGGAGGCGCGAACTTGTAGACGAGGACGACGATGCCCAAGATCACCGTCCACCAGAGATTGGACATCCCGAGAAGGACCATGGCCACCATGAGGGCCACGTTGCAGCCAAGGCAGCTGAGGCCATACCGAGCGCCAACCACGGCTGCATTCCGCATCAGGTTGAAGGGAAGCGGCCCATGCAGCGCGCACAGCTCGTGGCACCGCGCCTGACTTGCCCGTTTGATCGGGCTGACCGAGTAGATCCCGGCGAGAGCCAGTGCCAGTCCAACCACCACCGCCTGGTTGGGCCAGGGCATTCTCACGGCGGTGTAGATCGCGTAGCACACCACGCCGAAGATCAGCCACAGGCCGAGGTATGTGGCGACAAGGACCCAAGTGGCGACCTGCCATCCCTTACGCCGTTCGGCCGTTCGCACGAACTCGACCACCACAGGGATCGCGGAGGGCAACATCATCGCCGCCATCATCACGACCCACGTCGCCGCGAAGGAATCGATCGAGCCGAGGCCCATGTCGATGCCGTCCATTCCAGCCATG
Organism: Actinomycetota bacterium; assembly: GCA_046732135.1. Classification (GTDB taxonomy): domain Bacteria; phylum Actinomycetota; class Actinomycetes; order Propionibacteriales; family Propionibacteriaceae; genus Microlunatus. The sequence goes on along the minus strand of JBKPML010000130.1, from coordinate 8,533 downwards.
GAGCGCGAATGCTGCACCATGGTCGCCCAAGCAACGCCGGCGACGACGAGGACGACCAGCGCGACCACCGTGGGCTTAGCCGGCTCCTGTTTGGCGTCACGGGCCTTTCTGAGCACCCGGCACGCCGGACAGAATCCGTCCGGCGTCGCTCTTCTGAACAGCCCGATCGCCAGAAGGAGTCGGCCGCCGTCCATCAGTCCTGATACTCGTCGCGACGACGAACCCACAATGCCCCGGCTCCCTTTGCCTCATCGCGACCCTTCGGCACGAGATCCATGTAGTGGTACGCGACGTTCAGCATGTCGAGTCCACGTTCATACGTGGAGTAGGTGTGGTAGATCCGGCCGCCGTCCTTGACAAACACGCTGATGCCGGGTGCCTCGGTCGACCCCAAGCGGCGGACCCGGTAGTTGTAGTCGACCTCTTCGTTCTCATCGGCGAACGAGACGCGATAGTCAAGGTTGAAGTCGCTTCCCAGCGATGACAGCCACGGAAACCCCCAGCCCATCCGTCTCTTGTAGGCGGCAAGCTTCGGGTACGGAGCCCTTGAGATTGCAGCCATCGTGATATCCCGGTGGTTCAGGTGGATGGTGATGCCATTGAAGTTGTCCATCCAGAACGAACAGACGAAGCAGGGCGCGTCCGCCGTCCAGGTCGTATCCGGACCCGCTGTGTCGGGGTTGAACATCGCGTGATAGATGACCAGTTGGCCGCGTCCCTCGAAGACGTCGCTGAGTGTCTGCCGCCCGTGCTCGCCCTCGAAGGTGTAGTCCTTTTCGACAAGCTCCCAGGGCAAGTCCCGCCGCTCACGACTCAGCTGATCGCGCAGTCGGGTGAACTCCTTCTCCTTCGCCAGGTGCCTTTTCCGTGCCTTGAGCCACTCGTCGTGCTTCACCACCTTGTGGTTTGTCATGTGATCCCTTCTCCTCAGCTCCCTCCGGAGCGTCGCCCGGCCGTGTGACCCAGGCTGCCTAGCTCACCCGTGTGTAGACCAGTCCGAAGTCGGTCTTCCAGCCGTCTCCTTCGTCGTACTCCCAGCGACCCTCGATCCTGTTGCCGTCCTCGCTTATGGTCGCGATGAAGCGCTGGTTGAAAGGCTCGCCTTCGCGCCAGAGCTTCCACTCACCGTTGCCGATGCTCATCTGGTATACGCGGCAAACGTTCCGGTCGTCGGTGTAGAGCTGGTAGTAGGTGCCATTGGCGGCGTCGCAGCCGTAGACGCAGACGCCGTCGGGGGCTTCCGGCATTTCCACTGTGGAACGCTCAAGCAGAAGCTGGCCGCCCTCAAGCCATTCGAAACTGGCCCTGGCCTCTCCCGGCCACGGGTCGCCGCCGGGCGGTATCGCCGTCTGGCTCCAGTCGCCGACCAGCACTTCCATCTCCTTGAGCGCCCGCTCCGAGGTCGGCTGATCCATGGTTATCCCCTTTCCGGCCCGCTTGCTGGGCTATAGGCCTGGATGATCACGCCATCCTCGCCGACGGTCTTCGAGTCAGCTAGCTCAAGAGCGGCATCCTCGAAATACCGGGCCGCGATGCCGAGTTCAGTCACTACTAGTGGTTGCAAAGGATCTTCCGTGGGGTGATTCCTAGCCCGTGACAGGGTGATTTGAACGGAAGACGTTGTCAGGGTCGTACCGCTGCTTGACTTCTCGGAGGCGTTCGACGGTCTGCGCCGGGAACGCCTGGGTCAGGTCGAAGCGTTCCTCGGAGAAGTTCAGGTAGCGGCCGGCGTCGTAAGGCTCAAGGGATGCTTTGAAGGCCCCTAGCCAGGCCCGAGTTGGCGCCATCGCCTCTGGCACAGGGACGAAACCCACTCCGAAGCCCAAAAATGAACCTGGAAGGCTGGCGAGCGCGCCAAAGTCCTGCGACGTCCGCGCGAGCGCGCCGCCGGTATGGCGCAGCTCTACCGAAATCAGCTGAGACCCCGAGCCGGGTCCCACCGCCGCCAGCAGAGAGTCGATTGCGGCAGCCGGAACTTGGCCGACCAGTATGGAGTCAGCCCAGAACGGCACCGGCTCTGGCGGATCCATGTGCAGCCCTGCGATCCCGCCTGGGGCCTGAGCCATCATCGTGTCCATGTCGGCTCTGCCGAGTTCGCGCAGCGGCGCCACCAGTTCGTTGCCATCGACCGGGTCGCCGCAGTAAATGGCCTCAATGACAGCGAATGACCTGCCGCGCAACGGGTCGGGGATCTCGGGGAGCGGAGGGAAGTTCATCAGACGGCCCAATGAGCTCATCTCTTCCGGCATCTCGCTGGTCCACTCATGCCAGCCGTGGAGGACATCGCTGGCCTGCTCGGCGGGAAAGAACAGCGCGCCGGCGAAGATCTCACGCAATCGTAAGAGGTCGAACTCAAGGGCAGTGACGACACCGAAGCTTCCGCCGCCCCCGCGTAGCGCCCAGAACAAGTCGGATTCATTCTGTCCGTCGACACGGATCTGCTCGCCGTCGGCGTTGACCAGTTCCACCGCAGTTACCCGGTTGCAGGCAAGGCCGTGCTTGCGACCGTAGAAACTCACGCCGCCACCGAGCGTGTAGCCCACGATGCAGACCGTCGGGCTGGAGCCGTGCAGAGCGGTGAGACCGCGCTCGGACGCACCAGGTACCAGGTCACCCCAGAGAGCGCCCGCGCCAACGCGCGCTCGGCCCGCATCCCCATCGATCTGCACGCCGCCTAGTCCAGCAGTGCGCACCAGCACCGTGTCGGCGAGCGAGCCGAGGGGTGCGGCCAGGTGTCCGGTGCGCTGTGCCGCCACACGCCTGCCGTCGGCTGCGGCAGCTCGGACGATGTCGCTAACCTCGTCTGCGCTCTGCGGCATCGCGATCCCGGCCGGTTGCTGGTCGATCAGGATGTTGAAGACTCGACGCTCGAGGTTCCAGTTGGCATCCTCGGCGGTGAACCACTTGGCGGTCATGGCTGCTCTTTCAGTTCTTTTCAGTCGAGTATCTGACAGCCTGTCAATCCACCAAGGTCAGCAGCAAGAGCAAGGAAGTCCGCTCACTTGCTTGCGACCATGACCGCAGCAAGGAATGCTCAGGTTATGGCGAACAAGACCACGACGCACAGCGCAAATCAGATCGGGAGCCCTGTGTCTCATCTCCGGTCAACCCCGATTGGTGATTACGGCTTCATCAGTGACGGTGAGGTATCGGCGCTGCTGTCACCGAACGGGGCAGTGGACTGGATGTGCGTTCCCCGCTTCGATTCGCCGAGCGTCTTCGGCAGCATCCTCGGTCGGCACGCCGGTTCATTTCGTGTCGCGCCCGTCGACGTCGCGGTGCCGGCCGACGTCCGCTACCTGCCCGGCACGATGATCTTGGAAACCAGCTGGGGAACATCCACCGGCTGGATCATCGTCCGTGACTGTTTGCTAATCGGGCCCTGGCACCACGAGACCGACCGCTCCAAGACCTACCGTCGCACTCCGAATGACTACGAAGCCGAGCACATTCTGCTGCGTACAATTCGCTGCGCTTCGGGCGAGGTCCAAACGATCATGGACTGCGAGCCGGTGATGGAGTATGGCCGCTCTCACGCGCGATGGGAATACACGAACGACAGCTACTACCAGGCCGTGGCTTCGGCCGAGGGGTGTGACGTCAAGCTCACGCTTACCAGCGACTTGCGCATTGGGTTCGAAGGCGGCCAGGCCAGCGCCCGCACCTTGCTGAAAGAAGGCGACGTCCGATTCATCGCATTGTCTTGGGGCGGAGCGGTGCCGCCTAAGGACTTCGCGGACGCATACAAGCGCCAGGTTTGGACGGCGCATCACTGGCAGCACTGGCTTGCCCGTGGTGTCTTCCCCGACCACCCATGGCGCAACTATTTGCAGCGCAGCGCGCTGACTCTGAAAGGCCTGACCTACGCACCGACCGGTGCCATCTGTGCGGCTGGCACGACCTCGTTGCCCGAAACGCCTGGTGGCGCACGCAACTACGACTACCGGTTCAGCTGGATCCGCGATGCCACATTCGCCCTATGGGGTCTGTACTCATTGGGCTTCGACTGGGAAGCGGTGGATTTCTTCTCGTTCATCGCCGACTTGGTCGAACACGAGGACGACATCCAGATCATGTACGGCATCCGGGGTGAGAAGGAGCTCGTCGAGTACGAGCTTGATCATCTTCCTGGCTATGGCAACTCCCGCCCGGTGCGGGTCGGCAACGCCGCATACGCTCAGCGCCAGCACGACGTCTGGGGCGCCTTGCTTGATTCGGTCTACTTGCACTTCAAGGCCGCTAATCACCTCGACAACCGGATCTGGACGATCTTGGACAAGCAGGTCAACCAAGCCCTCAAGCACTGGCGAGAACCCGATGCCGGTATCTGGGAGGTTCGCGGCAACCTCCAGCACTTCACCTCCTCGAAGATCATGTGCTGGGTCGCTGTCGACCGGGGAGCCAAGATCGCCCGGTTGACCGGCGAGGACGGCAAAGCCGCTGAGTGGGAGCTGGCCGCCCAGGAGATCAAGGAGGACATTCTCGCCAACGGGGTCGACAAGCGGGGCGTTTTCACCCAGTACTACGGCAGCGATGCGCTCGACGCCTCCCTGCTACTGGCACCGCTGGTCCGCTTTCTTCCGGCGGATGATGAACGCATTCGCAACACGGTGCTGGCAATCGCTGACGAGCTGACCATCCACGAGCTCGTCCTTCGCTACAAAGTGGAGGAGACCGACGATGGTTTCAGCGGTGAGGAGGGCAGCTTCACGATTTGTTCGTTCTGGCTCGTATCCGCGCTCTGCGAGATCGGTGAGTACGAACGCGCCCGCAAGCTGTGTGCCAAACTGCTTTCCTTCGCCGGCCCCCTGCTGCTTTATGCGGAGGAGATCGACGCCCACACCGGGCAGCATCTGGGCAACTTCCCGCAAGCCTTCACCCACCTGGCGTTGATCAATGCGGTGCTGCACGTGATCAAGCTGGAAGGCCGGCACCGCAACGTCGATCCAGGCGCCTGGGCCGGGTCAGTCCGCTGAGAGCTGCACGAGGTGAGCGCCGAGCCGTGGGTGCCGGACGGCGCCGAGGTCGACGAGCTGCGGAAAGCGGCTGTCAATTGCCGAGGTTGTGAACTCTGGGAGCCTGCCACCCAAGTTGTGTTCTCGGCGGGCAACCCTCGAGCGGCTATGGCGTTGGTCGGTGAGCAGCCGGGTGACGCCGAGGACAGACAAGGGATTCCGTTCGTAGGACCGGCGGGCAAGGTGCTGCAGCGCGCGCTCGGGGATGTTGGCCTGGCGCCTGCCGATGTCTACGTGACCAATGCGGTCAAGCACTTTCGCTTCACCGAACGCGGCAAGCGCCGGATCCACGCGACGCCGCAGGTCAGCCACATCCAGGCCTGCCGGCCATGGCTTGAGGCGGAACTTACGGTCGTCAACCCAGCGTTGATCGTCTGCCTCGGTGCTACCGCCACCCGGTCGTTGCTGGGCGCTAGCTTCCGGGTAACCAAGCAGCGCGGCCAGGTGCTCGAACTGCCCACCCCAGTCGGGGTGCGGCGGGTCCTGGCTACCGTCCATCCATCGTCGATCTTGCGTGCCACCGGCGAGGACCGCGATGCGGCCTACGCTGGCTTGGTGGACGACCTGCGCGTGGCAGCCGAAGCGATCCGTTAGCTAAGTTCCACGGTTCGCATTCGCCGCTGCAACACATCGGTGCCCCGCCCACGCCAGAGGCTTCCGAACCTTCTCGGCCGCCGAATCGTCTACTGAAGCAGACAGACTCTCCCGGTGGCCTGAGCCGGCGACACACCGGCCGACCCGAGCTAAGGAGTACCGAGTGTTTGACACCGTTGCCGGCCTGCCCATCCACGCACTCGTGCTTCACGTCGTCGTGTTGGCGGTGCCCCTGTCAACCCTCTTGGCGCTCCTCTTCGCATATCCGCGCACCAGGAACTGGGCTCGGTGGCCGCTGGCGATCGTCGCCGTAGGGACGCTGGGCGCGACCTTCGTCGCTCAGCAGAGCGGGAAGCAGCTCAAGCTGGCTCTTGGTATTCGGCCAGGCAATCCGGTGGGTGACTTGATCCAGAAGCATCAGAATCTGGCAAACCAACTGTTGATCTTGGTTGCCGTCTTTGCCGTGCTTGCGGTGGCCAGCTCGTTACTGGTTTCTCGTATCGACGTGGGTTCGCGCAAGTCGCCAGTGGCGATCGAGCTGGGTCTGCCCATTGTACTGGTCCTCGTTGGCCTGGTTATGAGCTTCTGGGTCTACCGGGTTGGTGATCTCGGTGCTCGCGCGGTTTGGAATCCGCAGGGCACAACCAACTATTCGACGTCGGCCCAACGTTAGGTCCGGGTCGGTTACCCGTGGCCCAGCGCCGCCGGACCCTCCTCCCGGCGGATGTCGATGATGTGCCCGGTCTGGCCGGACAGCAGCACGTCGAGTGACCTACGGGCGACCTCCTGGGAGGGGAGCAGAGTGCCGGCAGGCTCGGCACCAAACGCCCGGCTCCTCATCGGCGTGGCGGTGCGCTCGGGATTGATGCAATTCACCCGAACTCCGGATGTTGACCACTCGTCGGCCAGTGCCTGCGTCAAATTGACCACCGCCGCCTTCGCAGATGAATAGAGCGAGTAACCGGAACGGCCACGCGTGTAGGACGACGAGGTGAACATCAGCAGCGATCCATTGGATTTGGAGAGCGGCCCGAAGAACTCCTGAGCGATGAAGATCGGCGCCAGATAGTTGACATCGGTCGCCGAGTAGATCGTTTCCTCCGACGTCTCGGCTAGCTCACCGCGCGGCAGCACTCCTGCAGTGTTGACGACGAAGTCGATCTGTCCGGTCTCAGCCAGCACCTCGGCGGCAACCGAGGCGACCTCGGAGCGACGCTCAACGTGGGTTCCGGTCGAGGACCGCGAGTATGTCCTCACCGTTGCGCCGTAGGACTTTGCCAGCGCTGCGATGTCGCCACCGATCCCGTACGAGCCGCCGAAGATCACCAGTGTCTTGCCCGCAAGCCGTTCCCGATACTCGTCGTCGCCCAGTACCACCGGTGTGTCGGCTGAGGTGAGCTGGAAGAGCTTGTCGGCGATGTAGACATCGATCGGCTCGGTGACCTTCATGTTGCGCTCATGGCCCGAAACCACCGCTATTGGCACATCCGGCAGGTAGCGAAGAACGACCGTACAGTCGTCGGTCGCGGTGAAGTTGGGGTCGCGGGTCGCATTGGCGTAGGCCGCGCGGATTGTGGAGAGCCGGAAGGACTGCGGCGTCTGCCCGCGTCGGAGCAGGTGACGGGGGAGTACATCGTCGATCCGGTTGTCCCCGGGCGCAACACGAATCACCGTGTCGGCCGAGGGGATCGCGGTATCAACCGCAGAATAGGTCTGCAGAGCTTCAACATTCGCAGCGATGATCGTCTGGGAGACCAGAGGTCGAACGGCATCGTGCAGCAAAACGTTGCACTCTTCATCGCCCAGCGCGGCAAGGGCTGCGGCGGTGGTGTCGTTCCGGGTCTCGGCACCCTCCAAGATTTGACTGACCTTATCGTATTCGCCACGCCGGACGATCGCCCGGACCTCGTCCAGGTAACCAGGCGCCATCATCACCAGTATTTCGTCGATCAGCGGCGACTGCTGCATCGCGGCGATGGTGTGCTCGATGATCGGCTTGCCGGCAATCTTGATCAGCTGCTTGGGAATGTTCAGCCCCACCCGGGTGCCGGTGCCGCCAGCAAGCACAACCCCTACGTTCCGCAAAGCCACTGCGGCAGCCTATCCAAGGCCCCGCTTCGCCGACGCCGTCTGAGGCTGGGCGGACGGGTATGAGCCCCCGCCCTTCGACGTGTGTGGTGCCGGGTTCGTTTAAGAGTTTGTTACAAGCCGCACCATAGAATGCGTAGTTCCATCCAACTCCACTGGACGGACGCCCCCTTCATGTTGACCCAGACCGTCGATCCGCTGCTGACGCGCCAGCTGTCGGAACCGGCGCCTGCCGCCCGGCCGCAGCCAGCCAAGCCGAAGGCCTTTCGGGCCGACATTCAAGGTCTCCGTGCCATCGCGGTCTCCTTGGTCCTGGTTTTCCATTTATGGCCCGGCCACCTGACCGGCGGGTTCATTGGCGTCGACGTCTTCTTCGTGATCTCTGGCTACCTGATCACCTCACACCTGTTGCAGCGGCGACCAGCCACCGGGCGTGACGTGGCTCAGTTCTGGGCACGCCGGCTACGTCGCCTGCTACCGGCGGCCTTGCTAGTCCTCGTCGCAACTTTGGTGGCTAGCCGCCTGATCGGGCTGGAAACGCAGTGGGCCAATACGGCGATTCAGGTGATCGCCGCAACCGTCTATGTGGAGAACTGGTGGCTGGCGCGAAACTCCGTCGATTACCTGGGAGCCGAAAGTGCGCCGTCGCCGGTCCAGCATTTCTGGTCCCTCTCGGTGGAGGAGCAGTTCTACGTCTTCTGGCCGCTGCTGATTCTCATGCTCGTGCTGCTGGCACGGCGGCAACGGTCGTCGGAGCTTCGCTTGGTCCGAACCGGCATCGGCATCGTCGTGGCCTTGTCACTTGGCTATTCCATCTATGCGACGTGGGTCGAGCC
>JBKPML010000129.1:0-6748 GCA_046732135.1 Actinomycetota bacterium | reverse complement strand
TCTCAGCGGTGCTCCCGAGTTCCTGGGCTGCCAATCAGGAGCAGGTCGCCTAACCCGTCGTCCTGAGCGGCCTGGCCACTCTAGGAAGGCATCGGTACTCGCTCATCGAGCAACCCTTCTGCGCAGAGGTCATCCCACAGCTGGCCGGGTACGGCCGTCGCAAACGAGTTGACGTTCTGCCGAACCTCCTCAGCGGAGCGCATACCGAGAACAACGCTGGTTACCGCGGGGTGGCTCAGTGGGAAGGCCATCGCTGCCTGTGGCAGGGTCACGCCATGTACGGCGCATACCTCCGCGATGCGGTTGGCTCGTTCCAGCACCGCCCCCGACGCGGTCCGGTAGCCAAACATTGCTCCGGCGCCGGGCCGGTGCTGGGCTAGTACGCCGGAGTGGAATACTGCCGCGGCGATCACCGACACACCACGCTCCTGGCAGGCCGGCAATAGCTCATCCAGCGCGCACTGGTCGAGCAGGGTGTACCGGCCGGGCAACATCACGACTTCGACATCGGTTTCGCGGACAAGCGTGGTCAGTAGCGCAGTGTCTTCTATCCCGGCACCAATCGCTCCTACTAGGCCTTCTGCCCGAAGCTCGGCGAGCGCCGGGTACCCATCGTCGAGCGCAGCCTGGAAGTGCTCTCCGGCGTCGTGGAGATACAGCACATCCACCCGACCCAAACCCATCCGAGTCAGAGACTCCTCCAGACTTCGACGAACCCCATCGCGGGAGAAGTCCCAAACCCGGCGATGGGTAGTAGGGAACCTGGAAAGCCTCGTCGGTTCGCCCCGCAGGGTTCTGCTCGACGAGGAGCCTGCCAACCTTCGTCGACAAGGTGAACGAATCCCTGGGCTGTTGGAGCAGAGACTGGTCGAACCGGCGCTCCGAATGGCCTATCCCGTGTGAAGCCACTCAGGAATCCGGGAGGATGATTCCCATGGTCGAAACGCCAACATTGCCCCGTCTCAGCCGACGCCTACCGGGAATGCCGGACGCGCCACCGGTCCGTATCGTCCATTTGGGTGTCGGCAACTTCCATCGAGCCCATCAGGCCTGGTACACCACCAATGCGCCGGACGCTGCCGATTGGGGGATAGCCGCCTTCACCGGTCGTCGACCCGACATGGCTGACCAACTCGCCCCGCAGGACGGCCTCTACACGCTGATCACCCGAAACGCCACTGGCGATGACTTCAGGCTGATCGGATCGATCGCCGCCGCCCATCCCGGCACCGATCATTCGACCTATCTGGATTATCTTTGCCGCCCGGAGCTTGCCGTGGTGACGATCACCGTCACTGAGGCCGGCTATCTGTCTGCTCCTGGCGGAGGCCTCGACCGTACGAATGTTGCCGTGCAGCGAGACATCGCAACGCTGCAGGGCAACTCCGATGCCCCGGTCACCTCGATGCCCGCCAAGCTGGCGGCTGGGTTGCTTGCCCGGAGATCCGCCGGCGGCGGACCTATCACGGTCCTGCCCTGTGACAACCTGCCCGAGAGCGGCCCGCTGACCGCCGCCGTAGTACGCGATCTGGCTGCAGAGGTCGATGGCAGTCTTCTCGGCTGGATCGAGGGGAACGTCGACTTTGCGACCTCGATGGTTGACCGCATTACGCCCGCGACAAGCCCCGAGGACCGCCTACTGGTAGCGCAGACCCAGGGCTACGAGGATGCCTGTCCGGTGCCCACTGAACCGTTCAGCGAGTGGGTGATCAGCGGGACGTTTCCCGTCGGCCGTCCGGCCTGGCACGAATCGGGCGCCCGACTCGTGGATGACGTCACCCCGTACGAGCAGCGGAAGCTGTGGCTGTTGAACGGCTCGCACTCGCTGCTCGCCTATGCCGGTAGCATCCGCGGCCACACAACGATCGACGAGGCGATATCCGATTCGGAGTGCCGAAGCTGGGTGGACGAGTACTGGAGCGAGGCCGGGCGCCATCTCATCCTCGGCCCGGACGCGGCTGCGACATATACCTCGGCCCTGGTCGAGCGGTTCAGCAACCCGCGGGTCCGCCATCAGCTGAGTCAGATCGCCCCTGACGGCTCCACGAAGCTGCCGATTCGCATCATCCCGACAATACGGGCGGAACGGGCCGCGGATCGGATGCCGACAGGATGCGCGACCGTCGTCGCAGCATGGGTGCTGCATCTTCGAGGCCAGGGCGTACCGGTGAAGGACGACGGTGCTGCAGCCGCCCAAGCGGCGGCCGCCGACCCGGACCGCGGCTCCGCGGTCCGCGGTGTCCTCCGGACCCTAGATCCACAGCTGGCCACCGATGCCGATCTCGTCGAGACGATTCGCAGCCGCGCCCAAGCGATCGCTGGCGACGACTGATCGACCGTCTAGGTCCGAACGGTGCTCAGGCTTGCGTCGCCATCAGCTCCGCGGCCAGCTCTTCGACCTGCGTATCGCTGAGTCGGCCGTCGGCAATCACCGCATCGAATCGGCGGGTGAGGCTGTCACCGGGTTCAAGAGAGACGGCGCGGTCCCAGGCAAGTGCCGAGCCGATGCCCGGATAGGTGCGGACCCGTACGAACCACGGCTCGCCGGCCGCCAAAGCGTCTGGCCCGGCAAGGACGATGGTTGCCGGTCCGCTGATACCCGGTCCCGCGGCGAAGTCGGCGATCCAGGCAACCCACGGCGCCACGAGGCCCTGAACCTCGTCAACCCCGCGCGCCTGAGCAGTGAACAGGTCCACATTGTCACAGGCCGGAAACCGCCAGAAGAAGCCGCCGTAGCCGCCGTCCGGTCGGCCCTTGCTCCCGGGCGATTTAAGCTCGGCGCCCCCGTCGGCCTGGAGGCTGGTGGAGAACGAGAGCCTCCAGTTCTGTTCTCCCAGGGGCGCCCAGGCGATCGACCGCTGCTCGCGTAACTGGACCGATCCGTCGCGGGCGAGCCACTGCAGGTACTGGGTGAACGCGTCGGCGGTCAACTTCGGCGGCTCACCCACGATCACACCATGATCATGAAGCCACAGATAACCCTGCCCGTGGACGTACGTCTTGCCACCCCAGAAGTTGGTGCCGTTGACATCGGGGATCGCGATCCCCACGCCGTTGTGCCAGTCGTGGTCGGCCGGATGGTGTGCCGATACGACCACCCCGGCCCGCGTCCGTACCGGGTGGAGATACGGCCGTGGAGTTGAGGTCGGTATCGTGCCTCGTCCGTCGCGGTAGACCGCAACCTCGGCATCGGAAAGCCGAGCGCGTACGAGCAGGGTGTCCCGCTCCCGATGCGCCCAGGGGACCTCAAGCTCGGCGAAGGTTTGTCCAGTTGACGCGGCCTGATTCAACCAGTGCTCGATATTGTCGACGGCCGGACGTCGGTCCTGACCTTCCCCTTGCCAGTCAATGGCCTGGGGGTCGACCCGAACCGGCTCGTCGGCTGCCGCCACGGCGGCCAGCACGCGCATGAACGCACCGGTATTGACAAGAGGAACCAGAAGCGGGTCGCCGTCTCTGCGGTGAGCTAGGAGGTTTTCGAGCAGGTCTATCCGACCGGTGACTTCGGTACGGTGCTCGCCGCCTACCTCAACCTCAACCCGATCGGCGGTATAGGCGAAGCTCGCCCGGCCCAGCTTTCCTTCGACGTGGACGAACGGCTCACGTTCGACCGGTGCGCAGAGGCTGAGCGCGCAGGTCACCTGCAGCCCGTGGGCGGTTCGGATCCGGACAACCGAGGTGTCGTCGCTGTCGATGGCATTGGCCCGATAGAGATCGGTCTGCACCGACTCGACCTCGTCCTGCCGGCGGCAGCCGGCGATCGATAGCGCCGTGACAACGGCATGGGCCAGCGCATTTGTGACTACGCCATCGACAACCGGCCGGCCACCCAAGCTCCTGCGGCCGGCCCACGGCGAACGCGTCCAGTAGCCGACCGTGCGTGACCATCCTCCGATTGCGCTGACTCCGACTACGGGTCCGATCCGAAAGGCGTCGTCAGCGAGCATCTCCAGTGCCTGCGACCCGAGGCTCTGAAAGCCAACCTGGACCACCCGTCCGCTCTTCTCCTCCGCCTCGAGAAGAGATCTGAAATCGCCCAGGGAAGCCACCGGGGGCTTCTCCAGGTAGACGTCCGCGCCCGCGGCGAGCGCGATCTGTGCGAGCCGGAAGTGTTCACCGAGCGGTGCAGCGATCACCACGACGTCCACCGTGCCGACGGCGGACAGCGCCTCGGCAAGATCGGCGTACAAGTCGACGCCGTAGACGATTGGCGGATCCAGGACGACTCCGGGATCGACTGCCGCGACCAGTTCCACCAGGCCCTGGTCCGAAAGCCGAGCGATCCGCTCTGCATGGACTTGTCCGAACCCACGAACGCCGACAAGGACAAGCCGAACTGGATGCGTCGAGGTGCTCATCATCAGCTGGTAACCGCTTCCTCAGCATTCAGCGCGAAATGACTAGAAAACGCTTTCACGAAGGTACACGATAGGTCTATCGGATAGCCAGGCCATGCAACAGCTCAACACGCAGCCGGGACAGCCGAGACAACCGAAGAGAATGGAACCCGACGTGGCAGCAGCACCAAATACCCGACCGCAAACAATCGCGGATGTTGCTGCCCGCGCAGGCGTCTCGCTTGCGACTGTGTCACGGGTCATGAACGGTAACTCATCGGTCGATTCGGCGTTGGCCGAGCGGGTGCGTGCCGCGGCGGAAGAGCTCAACTACAAGGCGAGTCCGCTCGCCCGCAGTCTCGTGCTCGGCAAGACGAACTCCATCGCTGTCGTGGTACCCGATCTCGAAAACCCGACCTTTCACGGTGTGCTGCGAGGTCTGAGTCGTGCTGCTGCGCGGGACGGATACCACATACTGATCGCCGATTCCGCCGAGTCTGTGTCGGAGGAAAAGATCCTCGCGGTCGACACGCGACGACGCAGCGACGGCCTCGTCTTGTGTGCGCCGCGGATGGCGGAGGCCGATCTCCAACCGCTGCTGGACGAGCTGAAACCAGTTGTGCTGGTCAACCGTGACGCCGGATCGGGCAGCACGCCCGTCGTGACAGCCGACTACCGAACAGCCCTGGGAGAGCTGCTCAATCTGCTGTACAGACAGGGACACCGCTCTCTGGTCTATCTCGCGGGCGCACCGAAGAGCGTGTCGAACGCCCGGCGGCTCGCGGCGGTCGACGACTTCCTTGCGGATCATCCAGACGTAAGAATTCAGCTTCTTCCATGCGGGGTGAGCTTCGCCGACGGCTATGAGGTCGCCGATAGTGTTCTCGCCTCGTCGGCGACAGCGGCACTGGCTTTCAACGATCTTGTTGCCATGGGCTTGATGGGTGCCTTCAGCGAGCGAGGGGTGAGCGTGCCGGGACACATTTCGGTTGTGGGATTCGACGACATCCCGTTTGCCAGATATCTGAATCCTCCGTTGACGACGGCGTCCGTGCCCGTCACCGAGCTCGGCGAGCAGGCCTGGCATCGGATGTGGGATCTGCTGAATGGTCGGGCGCCTGGCCACGCGATTTACTTCCGCCCTCGGATCGAGAGTCGGGGCAGTACGGGTCCAGTGCGGCTCAGCGAGGCCGTCCGCTGACCACTGCGACCGAGCAGCCGCGGGACTGGCGCCCTAATCCAATCGGCGGCTATGAGGACTGGCCCGCCGCAGTGCGATCGGCTCCCGGCTATGTCGGAGCCGACGCGTCGAGCACCGCGTTGGCCCATGTGCTCGGCCTACGGCGCCCGCCCGACCGTCCGACCGTGCACGACGAAGGCAGCCAGCGCTCCAATGGCATCCTGATCCGTCGACTGCGCTGGTCGGTTGGATACGGACCAGACACCATCGCTTGGTTGTTGCGTCCAACAGGGGTTCGGCGGAGCCTGCCGGGCGTATTGGGCATGCATTGTCATGGGGGCGTGCGCTCCGTCGGGGCCGAGCAACTCGTGGACCTTGGTGCCTCCTCGCATCCCCGTGCTGTCTGGCTTCGCGATTCGTACTACGCCGGTCGAGCACCTGCCAACGAGCTGGCTCGTTTGGGCCATGCCGTTCTCGTACACGACACCTTCTCGTGGGGCAGCCGGCGGTTTGACCTCTCCCGACCTACCCCTCGACTTGCCGCCCTGCTCGCCGCCCAGAACGCACTGTTTCATCAGCAGGGGGTGGACCCACCGAGGATGAAAGATTTGACCTGGCGTCAGGCTTGCACGAGGACACGCTTGCCAAGGCTGCCGGCACGCTGGGCCAGACGTTCGCCGGCGCGGTGCTTGCCGACGACCTAGTGGCGCTCGGCGTGCTGCTCGCCAGCGAGGAAGGAGTCGATCCGGCGCGTCTGGGAACGTTCGGCTTCTCCGGCGGAGGCGGCCGAAGTCTGCTGCTTGCGGCGTTGGATCATCGGGTCGCGGCGTCTGTTGTGACCTGCATGATGGCCACCTTCGGTTCACTGGTGCCGTACGAGCTGGACACGCACTCATGGTTGTTACACGTACCGGGCCTCTGGTCGCTAACGGACTGGCCCGATCTGACCACGATGGGTCGGGCCCGATTTCTGGTCCAATACCGGACTGACGACGAGCTCTTTCCGAGCTCGGGGATGGAGGCGGCTCATCATCACCTGCTCCGCCTGCATGCAGGCACTAGCCGTTACCGCGGCTCCTTCACCACGGGCGGCCACGCCTTTGACGCCGCCATGCAGGATGAAGCCTGGGCCCACTTGGCAGAAGCCCTCTAGGTAGCCAGCACGCTGGCTCCAACCAACTGCTTTGACAGGCCGAAAGACCGCTTATACGGTGAGTAAACGTTTTCTCGA
>JBKPML010000128.1:0-19028 GCA_046732135.1 Actinomycetota bacterium | reverse complement strand
AACCTGGTTCGCAAGCTGGTCTGCAGGTCCGGCCGGGTACGCGCTGCGGAACATGATCGAACCCGGTGTGTGACCGGGCGCGTGAATCGCATCGAACGTCAGACCCGCCACGGCGACCGATGCACCGTCCGTCAGCTCCTGCACCTCGTCGGGCTCGGAGAACCGTACGGCCCCGGCGGTTAGCCTCGACAACAGCGTGCGGGTCTCCTCACCCATCGCGCGAAGGGGATCTGTCAGCAGCACGCGATCATCGGGGTGAATCCAGCACACCGACTCGTATTCCGCACAGAGCGGTGTCACTGAGAACATGTGGTCGAGGTGCCCGTGGGTCAGCATCGCGGCGACCGGCTTGAGCCGATTCTCGGCGACAAGTTGGGCGACACCCTCCGCCGCATCCATCCCAGGATCGATGATCACGCACTCCTCACCCGCGGCGGAGGCGACCACATAGCAGTTGGTCTGCCAAGGCCCGGCCGGGAATGACGCGATGAACACTCGATGAGATTATCGGGCAGGATTGAGGCATGAGTGAAGGCGCGGGCCCAGCCGCGTTCGGACGGGTAGATCCGGACGGCACGGTCTATGTCCGCACCAGCGCCGGTGAGCGCAGCGTCGGTCAGGTCCCAGGGGTTCCGGCGCAAGAGGCACTCGCTTTCTTCACCCGTCGTTTTGAAGCTCTGGAGCTCGAAGTCTCGCTGCTGGAGACTCGCGTCGCGTCCCAGACGGTCTCCCCGGACGATGCACTCGGCTCGATCAAGACCGTACGGGCTGCGGTAACTCAAGCCAACGCGGTTGGGGATCTCGACGGCTTGCTGCAACGGCTCGACGCGCTCGTCCCGGTGATCGCCGAGCATCGCGCCGAGCGGCGGGCTGACCGCGCCCGGCAGAGTCAGGAAGCACGTCAGGCCAAGGAGCGGTTCGTAGTGGAAGCCGAGAGGCTCGCAGCCGGCAACGACTGGCGCGGCGGCGTCAACCGCTTTCGCGTCCTGCTCGAAGAGTGGAAGGCCCTGCCGAGACTCGACCGCGCCACAGATGACGAGCTTTGGCATCGGTTCTCCAGCGCCCGGACCACCTACACCCGTCGCCGCAAAGCCCAGTTCGCCCAACAGGCCGAGCAGCGCGAGGCCGCCCGGCTGATCAAGGAAGGGTTGGTTGCCGAAGCCGAAGAGCTGACCAACTCAACGGACTGGGCCGCTGGAACCAGCACATACCGGGACCTCATGACGCGCTGGAAAGCCGCCGGTCCGGCACCCCGGGATTTGGACGAGCTGCTCTGGAAGCGTTTTCGCGCAGCACAGGATGGGTTCTTTGCCGCGAAGCAGGCTGCCCAATCCTTGCAGGACTCCGAGTTCCGGCAGAACCTTCGGGCTAAGCAGGCCTTGCTCGCCGAGGCCGAGCAGCTGCTGCCCGTCTCCGACGTGTCCGCCGCGAAGTCGGCATACCGTACGTTGCTCGAACGTTGGAATGCGATCGGCAAGGTGCCCCGAGAGTCAGTCCGACCACTGGACAACCGGCTGCGCGCGATCGAGAAAGCCATTTCCGACGCGGAAGAGGAACGTTGGCGCCGGAACAACCCCGAAGCCCGGGCTCGAGCCGAAGACACCGCGGCCAAACTCGAGGCTCAGATCGATGCATTGGAGGAGAAGGCGGCACGCGCTGAAGCTCGGGGCGACCAGAGTGCCGCACAGGAAGCTGCTGCATCCGCAGCCACCTACCGAGAATGGCTGACCCAAGCGCAACGTGCCGCCAGCGAGTTCGGCGGAAGCACCGCCAACTGACCTGTTCGGTCGCAGAGCGGGCTCCTCAGCTGGAAGCACGCCTTTGTTGTTCCTTGACCCGGGCGTGCAGGATTTTCTCAACCAGGGATTGCGGCAGCGGGTTGTCAGGTGTGAAGTGAATGGTCGCTCCTGAGACGCGATGGGTCTTCCGGATCTCTGCCTTCATCTCTTTAGCAAGATTGGGACTCATTGTTAGAAACGACAAGTGATTCGGCTGGGAGACAAATCCAACCAGATCCCACTTCAAGGCAAAGATCACTGCCGTTCCGTAGGAGATTCGCTCACTAACCTCTGGAACTGTGGAATGGATGAGGTTCCGTAGCATCTCGAGCGCGGAGCGTCTGTCCGCAGGCAATCCTGCGAGGTATGCATCGACGGCTGCGGGCTCATCCTTGGTTTTCGCCACTTCTTCCTCCATCTGAGGCGCCACAGTCAGGTGTCTCGGCGGGTTCCGTCCTACCCCGCTCGATTCACTGCGAAATGCGATACACGTCGAACACGCTGGGGACTCCCCGAACGGCGGCCAAGACGTGGTCCAGATGGGTCGGATCGGCCGTCTCGAAAGTGAAGCGAGCCTTGCAAATGCGATCTTTGCTAGTGCTCAAGGCGGCCGAGAGGATGTTCACGTGCTGATCGGACAGCGCTCGGGTGATGTCGGACAGCAGCCGATTGCGATCCAGGGCCTCAACTTGGATCGCAACGAGGAAAGCGCTGTTCGCGGTCGGTTCCCACTTGACCCCGACCAACCTGTCCGGTTCGGTTCTCAAGTTGGCAGCGTTGGTGCAATCCGTGCGGTGCACCGACACCCCTGAGCCCTTGGTGACGAAGCCGAGGATGTCGTCGCCCGGCACCGGAGTACAGCACTTGGCGAGCTTGACCAAAAGGTCCGAGGCGCCAAGAACATGGATTCCGGAATCCGGACTCGGCCCGCTCGGCCGCTGCCTCTCATGAAGGACTCGGTCCTCGCTGATCTCGTCGACTGCCGCATCCTCGCCACCCTCGACGCTGATCAGCCGGTTCACCACGGCCTGCGGGCCGACATGGCCCTCGCCGACGGCGGCGTACAGGCTCGACACGTCAGCCAGCTTGAAATAGCCGGCGACGGCCGTCAGATGCTCCAAGGTCAGGAGCCGTTGCAACGGCAGCCCTGCTTTGCGCATCTGCCGGGCCAGCATGTCCCGACCGGTCTCAATCGACTCTTCGCGCCGTTCCCGAGTGAAGTAATGCCGGATCTTGTTCCGCGCCCGGGGGCTGCGGACGATATCCAGCCAGTCCCGACTTGGACCCGAGCTCTCCGACTTCGACGTCAGGATCTCGACCACGTCGCCGTTGGTCAGCTGCGACTCCAGGGGTGCCAGCCTGCCGTTCACCCGCGCGCCGACTGTCTTGTGTCCGATCTCGGTGTGGATTGCGTACGCGAAATCGATTGGTGTGGATTCCTGCGGCAGCGTGACGACCTCGCCCTTGGGGGTGAAGACGTAAACCTCGCTGGAGTTGATCTCGAAGCGCAACGAGTCGAGAAACTCGCTGGGGTCGTTGGTCTCCTTCCCCCAGTCAGCGAGCTGGCGAACCCACTGGAACTCTGAAGCTTCGCCCTTGGCTCCCTCCGGAGCGCCCTTGCCTTCCTTGTACTTCCAGTGCGCGGCGACACCGTACTCGGCCTTCCGGTGCATCTCCTCCGTGCGGATCTGCAGCTCGACCGGCGTGCCCTGCGGACCCAGCACTGTCGTGTGCAGGGACTGGTACAGGTTGAACTTCGGCATCGCGATGTAGTCCTTGAACCGCCCCGGCAGTGGATTCCATCGCACGTGCAGCGCGCCGAGCGCGGCATAACAGTCGCGCGGGGTCTCGACAAGGACCCGCAGGCCGACCAGGTCGTAGATGTCGGTGAAATCCCGGCCCCGGATCACCATTTTCTGGTAGATCGAGTAATAGTGCTTGGGCCGGCCGGTCACCGTCGCCTTGATCTTGGCGGCGCGCAGATCTGCCTGCACCTGCTCGATGACCTGAGTCAGGAACTCGTCACGTTTGGGCGCGGCCTCTGCAACCATGCGGACAACTTCGTCGTAGACCTTCGGTTGCAAAGTGGCGAAAGCCAGGTCCTCCAGCTCCCACTTGATCGCGTTCATACCGAGCCGGTGCGCCAGCGGAGCGAAGATCTGCAAGGTTTCAGAGGCGATCCGTGACTGCTTGTCCGGCCGTAGGTAGTGCAGCGTGCGCATGTTGTGCAGCCGATCAGCCAGCTTGATCACCAGCACTCGGATGTCCCGGCTCATCGCCAAGATCATCTTCCGGATGGTCTCGGCCTTGGCCGATTCTCCGTACTTGATCTTCTCCAGCTTGGTGCAGCCGTCGACCAGTAGCGCGATTTCTTCGCCGAACTCCTGGGTCAGCTGAGCCAATGTGTACGAGCTGTCCTCGACCGTGTCGTGCAGCAGCGCCGCGCAGAGCGTCGGCTCCGTCATGCCCAGTTCGGCCAGGATGGTGGTCACCGAGAGCGGATGGGTGATGTAGGCGTCGCCGCTGATTCGTACTTGACCGCGATGGCAACGTTCGGCAACCCGGTAGGCCCTGGAGATCAGGTTGAGATCCGCCTTCGGATGGTTGGCCCGGACGATGCGGAAGAGCGGATCCAGCACCGGGGTTTGCGGTCGGGCACTGCCCAGCCGGGCGATCCGCTGTCGCATCCGGACCAGCGGTTGCTCCGTGCCGGAGGGGCGGACCGCTGTCTCAGGAGCTTCAGTCGCCGGGGCGGCAGGTGTTCCTGGTGCCTCGGACGTGGGAAGGTCAGTCCCGGCCAGTTCGGCGGACTCCGGGAGCAGTGCCCGCCGGGGAACCGGCGGGTTCCCACGTCGGCCGGGCGCAATCGCGGCCGGCCTGCTCACGGCGGCCGGGGCGCCGGGCCCTGGCTCATTCACTGCTGCATCCTTCGTTGCTGTTCGCCCACCTGTGCTTGGCGACCTGACCGGCCGCATTTTTGCTACAGCCGCAGAGGCTCCAGTCTAAGCGTCCCGGGTCTCCTCCTCGGCCTGCCGCACCACCACGACCTGGTCACCGGTCTCCAGGGTCGCCACGGTTGGGTCGTAGAAGCGGCGCAAGGTCTTGTTGCGGACCACTGCGATCACGCGTTCGCCGGTGACCTCACCGGGTGATTTGCCCACCTCATCTCTGGTGACCTGTCGCTCGCCGACCTCGAGTCCCTCCTTGGACGAGAGCAGATCCTCGATTACCGTGCCCAGGTTGGGATTGACCGCCGAAAGGCCGAGCAACCGGCCCACCGCCTCCGACGAGGTGATGACCGCATTCGCGCCCGACTGCCGGACCAGGGACGCGTTGTCCTCCTCACGCACCGCGACCACCACGTGGGCGCTTGGATTCAGCTGCCGAACGGTCAAGGTCACCAGGATTGCCGAGTCGTCCCGGTCCAGGGTGATGATCACTTCCCGGGCCTTGATGATCTCCGCCCGGCGCAGCACCTCACGTCGGGTGGAGTCGCCCTCGATCGCCGCCAACCCCTTCAGGTTGGCCTCGGCGACTACCGCAGGTCGGCTGTCAATGACCACTATCTGTGCCGGATTCGTGTTGGTGGCCAACAGGCTGCTGACGGCGCTGCGGCCCTTTGTGCCATAGCCAACAACGACGACATGGTTCCGCATCTGCTTCCTCCAGCGATTGTGTCGAAAGATGCGCTGGCCCTCGTGGGCGAGCACCTCCAGGGTGGTGCCGACCAAAAGGACCAGGAAGCCGATCCGCAGCGGCGTGACGAGAAGTGCGTTGATCATCCGAGCGCCCGGGGTAACCGGCGTGATGTCACCGTATCCGGTCGTCGTGATCGTCACGGTTGCGTAGTAGATCGAGTCAACGAAGCTGACTTGGCCATCCCAGTTGTCGGTGTAGGAGTCTCGGTCCAGATAGACCAGGGAGACCGTGATGGAGAGCAGCAAGAGCGCCGCCAAAGCCCGGCGGAGTAGTTCCCGGGCTGGGGACCGGGTCCGGGCCGGGAGGCTGACGACGGCCTGGTTGCTCCAATTGCCGGTCTGGGCGGGCCGGCTGCGGAAGGGATCGCGACTGCTCAGCTCAGGCCTCCGCCAAACAGAGAGACGTCACGTTCGAGATACCGCGACTGGCTAGAAACTCCCGGCCAGACAGAGAACTGAGTTCCATCACGACGGCGACAGCCGCTAGCTGAGCGCCCAGCTGGTGCAACAAGTCGGCGGTCGCGGCGATGGTTCCACCGGTAGCGAGGACATCATCAACGACCAGCACCCGGGACCCGGGCGAGACCGCGTCGGCGTGAACAGCAAGTGTCTCGCTGCCGTACTCGAGGTCGTAACTTGCGGTGAGAGTTGCACGGGGCAGCTTGCTCGGCTTGCGGACCGGCACGAACCCCACACCCAGGGCGATGGCGACCGGCGCTCCGAAGATGAAGCCGCGAGCTTCCATCCCGACCACCACGTCGACATCCGGCGGAGCTGCCTCCGCCAGTTGGCGGACCGCTTCGGCAAAACCTGACGCGGACCGGACGAGGGGGGTGATGTCTTTGAATACGATTCCCGGCTTGGGGAAATCCGGTACGTCAGCAATCAGCGCACCAATGTGCACGCTGGACATGCCCCCTACTTCTTCCTCATGCTGCGCGGTTTGTTTTGGGGCTGAGATCTGCGAACCGTACGGTTGCTCTGCGGCGTCGCCGGACGCGATCCGAGCGCGGCTGCACCAACGCCGGCCGGCGATGCGACAGGTTGACCGTCCACGGGTGCGGCGGCTGGCGGTGCGACTTCCCCAGCAGGCGCCTTCTGAACTTCGCGCTGGCGCCGAGCGTTCACTCGGGCGGCGAGCTTCTTCATGTCAGGTTCTCGCTCTTTGAGCTGGGCCAGCAGCGGCGTGGCGATGAAGACCGAGGAATAGGCGCCGGCGATCATGCCTACGAACAACGCGAGTGCCAGGTCCTTAAGCGGCCCCTCGCCGAGGATCACGGCACCGGCGAACAGCAGCGCGGCAACCGGCAGCACGCCGATGATCGTGGTGTTGATCGATCTGACGAGCACCTGATTCTCCGCGAGGTTGGCTGCCTCGGAGTAGGTGCGGGTCGTACTGGCCTTGATGTCGCGGACGTTCTCCCGGACCTTGTCAAAGACGACGACGGTGTCGTACAGCGAATAGCCGAGGATGGTTAGGACGCCGATCAGCGTTGCCGGGGTGACAGTGAAGCCGACCAGCGCGTAGATCCCGATCGTCAAGATCAGGTCATGCGCCAAAGCGATCAGCGCCGCGGCCGACATCTTGGCATCGCGGAAGTAGGCCCAGATCACGATGGCAACCAGGGTCAGGAAGACGCCCAGCGCAATCAGTGCGCGTTCGGTGATCTGCCCACCCCAGGACGCGCCGATCAGGCTGTACGCAACCTGGTCGCTAGGAACTCCGACCTCTTTTGCGATCGCGGCCCGAACCTTCGGCACTTCCTCAGTCGGGTCTAGGGTGCGAGTCTGTACCCGGATCTGGTTGTTGCCGACGGTGTTGATCGTTGCATCGGCGAGATCCGGCACTCCTGAGGCGTCCAGCGCTGCCCGCATATCTTCCACACTCGTCGAGGTCACCGTCGTCGATGCTTTGAAGTCGGCGCCGCCGGAGAATTCGATCCCCCAGGTCAGACCCCGCAGAGCCACCGCGAGCACCGAGATGGTCAACAGGACGGCGGAAACCGTGTACCACAGCCGCCGGCGGCCGATGAAGTCGTACGACACCTCGCCCGTGTAGAGCTGGTGACCCAGTCTGGAGATCTTGGACATTAGGTCTGGACCTCCCCGGCCGGACGGAACGGACCAGGTCGCCGGGTACGAATGCCGGGCAGCGCCTGCACGCCCAAGTGGGCGGGGTCGAGCCCGGAGAGTCGGTGCCCGCCGCCGAAGAACTTCGTCCGGGCGAGCAGTGTCATCAACGGCTTGGTGAAGGTGAAGACGACCAGGACGTCGATCAGCGTGGTGAGCCCCAGCGTGAAGGCGAAGCCTTTGACCGAGCCGATGGCCAGAATGAACAAGACCAAGGCCGACAGCAGTGACACCGTGTCGGCAATCAGAATGGTCTGCCGAGCGCGCCGCCAGCCGGTTTCCACGGCGGTCCTCAGGCTGCGGCCCTCCCGGACCTCGTCGCGGATGCGTTCGAAATAGATGACGAAGCTGTCCGCGGTGATACCGATGGCGACAATTGCGCCAGCGATGCCGGCGAGGCTCAGGGCGAAACCGACGGAATCGCCGAGCAGCACCATGGCCTCGTAGGTGATCACACCGGCCACGGCGAGCGAGGCCACCACGACGATGCCTAGGCCACGGTAATAGAAGAAGCAGTAGATCACCACGAGCGCTAAGCCGATGATGCCGGCGATGATTCCCGCCCGCAGCTGATCACCGCCGAGCGTTGCGGAGACGTTGGCCACCTCCGAGACCTCGAAAGCCAATGGCAGCGCACCGTACTTCAGCACGTTCGCCAACTGGGTAGCTGACTGCTGGTTGAAGTTGCCGGATATCTCGGCGCGACCGCCGGGGATGGCGGTACTTACTGATGGCGCGGAGATCGTGACGCCGTCCAGCACGATGGCGAACCGGTTCTGAGGATCCTGCCGAGAGGCGAGCTCCCGTGTGGCGTTTTCGAAGGCAGCGGCACCCCCGGAGTCGAAGTCGAGATTCACCACCCAGCGGACGTCATTCTGCGGCACCCCGGCCACGGCGCTGCTGAGTGCTTTGCCCTCGATCAATGCCGGGCCGAGCAGGTATTTCGTCGTCGAGGTCTCGTCGCAGGAGAACAGCGGTTGGTCCGCGACGTCTGGTTGCTTGTCCTTGTCGGCGCAGGTAAAGGCGGCGAAGTCGGCCTGGTCCTGTGCCGACGGCTGCCAGTCGATTGCTTGGTCCGCCGGAGTGCCCTGGCCTTCGACCGTCGGTCGCGGACTCTGCGGAGTGGGCGGTGCGGTTGGTAGGCCCGCCAGCGGACGATTGTTGCCGGTACTGCTTGCAGTCGGCTCGCTGCTCGGGCTCGGTGCCGACGCAGTTTCGGACCCGGATCCGCTCGGCGTGGAGGGATTTGCGCTCGGGGACGCGGTCGGTTGCGTCAGCGGAGGCGTGACCGATTCGACCGCATAGACTGCCCGGAATCGCAGGACTGCCGTCTGGCCCACCAGCTTGACGAGTTCGTCTTGCTGCACGTTGGGCACGCTGACGATGATCTGCTTGTCTCCGGCAGTCGTGACCTCCGACTCACCGACACCAAGGCTGTCGACTCGGCTTTGAATGATCGTCTTGGCCAGCTGCAGGCTGTTGGGATCGACGGTACCGGTGCCGGATGTGTTGGTCGCGGTGAGCGTGATCGTGGTGCCGCCGCGTAGATCCAGGCCCAGCTTGGGTGTCCAGTTATTGCCGATGGCCATTAGCGCGGCTAGGCCGGCGACAATCACCGCGAGCGCGATGAGCGTGCGGCCAGGATGGCCGCCTGAACTTGCCACGAGGAGCTATTCCTTGACGCCCGTCGGGCCGGTCCACGGATCCCGCGGCTGGTCTTTGGAAGTGTCGTTGGCAGCGGTCTCGGGCGCGGTCGTGCTCGAATCGATGACCGGCTCATTGCCGATCGGCTCGACGTCGGTCGCTTCATCCTCGGGCTCTTCCAGGTCCTCATCGGCCTCGGTGACCACTCGGGCGATGGCCTGCTTCAAGACAGTGAGCTCGGCGCCCGGCGAGATTTCCAGGACGACCTGCTTGTCCCCCACCGAGATGATCGTGCCGAACAGGCCGCTGCCCAGCATCACCCGGGTGCCGGGCGCGAGTTCACTCATGGTTCTCTGCAACGACTGCTGCCGCTTCCGTTGCGGACGCATGATCAAGAAGTAGAAGGCGAACACCATGAGGGCGATCAGCACGAAGGTTGATAGGGACGATGAGTTAGGCATGGCTCCGGGCATCCGTGAGGTGAGGCCGGCGGAAATGCCGCCGACCGGCGTACTCTACCTAGTCTGACCGTGAAACCGGCTCAGCCAAAAAGATCTGGACTCATGTCTGCGGCCGCCTCTGGCCCGGGCGGGGTCATGCCGAGGTGTCGCCAAGCAGCCGGCGTCGCCACGCGGCCGCGCGAAGTCCGCATCAAAAAGCCTTGCCGGACTAGGAACGGTTCGGCGACCTCCTCGACCGTTTCCCGCTCTTCGCCGACGGAGATTGCCAGCGTGGACAGACCCACCGGCCCGCCGCCGAACCGCCGGCAAATCGCATCCAGGACACCGCGGTCCAGACGGTCAAGGCCCAGCTCGTCCACTTCGTAAAGCTCCAGCGCGGCACGAGCGACATTCCGGGTGATCTCACCTTGAGCACGGACCTGGGCGAAGTCTCGAACCCTTCGCAGCAGCCGATTGGCAATGCGTGGCGTGCCGCGTGACCGGCGAGCGATCTCGGCTGCCCCTTCGTGGTCGATGCGGGCGCCTAGCAAGGCTGCCGAACGGTGAACGATGTGCTCCAGGGCATCCGTGGAGTAGAAATCGAGTTGGGCGGTAAAGCCGAAGCGATCTCGCAGCGGTCCCGGCAGCAGGCCGGCCCTCGTGGTAGCACCGACGAGAGTGAAGCGCGGGATCTCCAACGGAATAGCGGTGGCGCCAGGCCCCTTACCAACCACGACATCCACCCGGAAGTCCTCCATGGCCAGATAGAGCATCTCCTCGGCCGGTCGCGACATCCGATGGATCTCGTCGAGAAAAAACACCTCGCCCTCGACAAGTCCGGACAGGATCGCCGCGAGGTCTCCAGCGTGCTGGATGGCAGGCCCACTCGAGATGCGCAGCGGTGCCGCTATCGAGTTGGCAATGATCATGGCAAGCGTCGTCTTGCCAAGGCCGGGTGGACCGGAGAGCAGCACATGATCGGGGACGCTGCCTCGATGTCTCGCAGCTTCCAGCACCAGACCGAGTTGGTCGCTGACCCGAGGCTGGCCCTCGAACTCGGTCAGGGTCGTTGGCCGGAGCATGGACTCGGCGGCCTGCTCGTCCGGGTCGGCAACCGGTGACACGAGCGCGGAGACGTCGGAATCGCTACGCATCGGCTACGTCCGGGCGAGAGTCTGGAGCGCGGCTTTCATCAGCACGGCAACGCTCGGCTGGGGATCCTCTCGCGCCAGATCCTCGACTTCGGCGCAGGCGGCCTCGGCATCCTTGCTCGACCAGCCGAGCCCTTGGAGACCAGTGGTGACTTGATCACGCCAGAAGCTTGCCGCGGCTGTGGCGCCCAGATCCGGCTCGGCCAAACCGACCGCGTTGATCTTGTCCTTCAGCTCAATCACAATTCGTTGGGCGCCCTTGCGCCCAATTCCTGGCACCTTGCACAACTGGACCAGGTTCTCGCTTGCTATCGCTTGCCGCAGTTCCTCGGGGCTGAGCACCGCGAGCGCCGTCTGCGCAAGCTTGGGGCCGACGCCTGTCGCGGTGAGCATCAGCTCGAAGAACTCGCGTTCGTCGGCGGAGGCAAATCCGTACAAAGTAAGCGAATCCTCGCGAACGATCAGCGAGGTGGCCAGCGTTGTCCGCTCGCCGACCTGCAGGCCGGCCACTGTGTTAGGGCTACAGACCACTAATAAGCCAAGGCCACCCATCTCAACGACGGCCGACGTTGGTCCTAGCGACAGAACTCGACCGCTGAGCGAGGCGATCATTACCTGACCTGGCTGGCCGTGACTCGCAATCCGTTCCGGCCGTACGCTGCCCGCTGGCGGCTTGAGTGATCGGCGGCTGCCTCCATGGCGGCATTGAGCCGTGCAGTCGTACCGCCACGCCAAACATGGCAAATCGCCAATGCCAGCGCATCGGCGGCATCGGGCGGCCTGGGCACTGATTCCACCCGGAGAATTCGCTGCACCATGGCACCCACCTGCTCCTTTGGCGCGCGGCCTGAGCCTGTGATCGAGGCCTTGACCTCGCTCGGGGTATGCAGCGATACGCCGATCCCACGGCGTGCCGCTACGAGCATGGCAACGCCTGCGGCCTGTGCCGTGCCCATGACGGTTTCCATATTCTGCTGCGCGAAGACTCGTTCGATCGCGACCGCCGTCGGCCGGAAAGAAACGATCCACTCCTCCACCGCTTGTTCGATCGCGGTCAGCCGTTGCGCAACGTCAAGCTCCGTTGGTGTTCGGATCACGTCGACGGCGATCAGTTGCGGCTGGCGACCAGGCAACCCGTCGACAACGCCCAGTCCACATCGGGTGAGCCCGGGGTCAATGCCGAGCACCCGCATCTAAGCCTCCTCAAAGCTGCCGGAACCGAACAGACGTTCGCAACATTACGGCCCGTACGGGCTGCCGGAGAACCGACACGCCCGAGCGAGCAACGTTACGCCCCGGGGGCCGTCGGCTGGGCCGCCCCGGCGCATGTCCCAACGCTCGGACTGCCGTTTTTGCCCCGACGCCGTAACATCTACCCGTGGTGGTCGACAAGAAGCAGGTGGCGTTGACCGGAGTCGCCGCCTCGATCTTGGTTGCGATCCCACTGGTCGCCGGCGTCGTTCAGGACATTCTGACCGGTCGATGGAACGAACAGTTCGATCGCGGCAAGGCTCATCGACCGGGCCAAGATCAACGCGAACAGTTGCAGGCACTTCGTCACCCTCCGGGACGACCGCTGGAGCAGCTGGTCGTTGATCTGCGTCGGCTGCGCAAGGCGGTCGCCACCGACGAGCACCGCTCGGCGGCGAAACAGTTCGGTGACCGGATCGCCTACGACTATGTCCTGGGACAGCTCTGCGAGATGGTGGGCATCCAGCATCAACTCGACGAGGAGACAGCAGGTCACGAGCGAGACCTAGAACGATTCCGCGTCGAAGCTGAGCTGGAGCGTGCGGGGATCGTGCTGTCGTACGATTCGAGCCGCACCGGTGAACGCTAAACCAGCACTTCGTCCGGCACGTCTGCGTTACTGAAGACGTTCTGGACGTCGTCGGAGTCTTCGAGTGCCTCGACGATCTTGAATAGCTTCTCCGCCGTCGCGGCATCAACCTGCTGTATGTAGTCGGGGATGAACGACACTTCGGCCGACTCATAGTCCAAGCCTGCTTGTTGGATCGCCGTGCGCAACGCGACGGTGTTGCTCGGATCGGTGATGATCTCGAAGCTGTCACCGAGATCGTTGACTTCTTCGGGATCCGCATTCAGGGCTGCCTCGAGCACGTCGTCCTCGCTTACCCGCCGGCCATCCTGGTCTTTGGTCAGGATCACCACGCCCTTGCGGCTGAACATTCGGACGGTCGAGCCGGCATCGGCCATCGTGCCGCCGTTCCGCGTGACCGCAACCCGCACATCTGAGGCGGACCGGTTGCGATTGTCGGTCAAGCACTCGATCAGCAACGCGACCCCGGCCGGCCCGTACGCTTCGTAAAAAAGCGTCTCGTAATCGGCGCCACCGGCTTCGGCTCCCGAGCCGCGTTTGATGGCTCGGTCGATGTTGTCGTTGGGAACCGAGGTCTTCTTCGCCTTCTGAATGGCGTCGTAGAGCGTCGGATTCCCCGCCGGATCACCACCGCCCATCCGAGCCGCGACCTCGACGTTCTTGATCAGCTTGGCGAAGAGCTTTCCGCGCCGCGCGTCGATCACGGCCTTCTTGTGCTTGGTGGTCGCCCACTTGGAGTGTCCGGACATTGCAGTGGAGTCTAACTCCGCCAGATCTTCGGCCGGCGAAGCTTGCCGCCCTCGGCCGGCACCGCTGTCTGCTCCCAGATCCGCCGCCAGCTGCCAGGCGGCGGCGGGTCGCCCGCGATGGCCGTGCCGCGCTGGACGGCCCACCAGGTGGTCGCGTCCTCGACAATGAGCTCCTGAACTGCCTTGACGATCTTGGGCGCCAGTTCACGCGGCGTCTCATCGGGCCGAGGGAAAATCGGTGCGCCGTAACGCACCGCAACCCGGCTCCGGGCGGACCGCGGCCAACCCACGCCACGCGGCATGGCAGCGTACGTCCCGCGCAGTCCCACTGGGATCACCGGCACCTGGTGGGTCACGGCCAACCAGGCCGGACCCATCCGAAACCGGCCTGGAAAGCCGTCCGGGGACCTCGTGCCCTCTGGATAGACGATGATGCTCCATCCGTCGGCCAGCAACTCGCCAGGCACGTTGGACTCCGATCCCCCACTCCGCTCGATAGGGAAGCTGTTGAACATCAGGGCCGATCCAGCCGACCGCCAGACGCCGCTGAAGAAGTCGTCAGTAGTCACCGCGACCGCGGTGCGCCGCCGCCGCTGTCGCGGCAACGTGCACAGCAACACTGAGCTATCCAGGTGCGAGGAATGGTTGGCGACGATGAGCGCCGGGTCATCGAAGTCTCGGAGCCGGTCAAGTCCCTCGACGTCCAGTGCGATCTCGCTGCGGAGGATCGGGTTCAACCCGCAGACCTGCACCACCTCGCGCAATCCACGGATAGGCATTGTTCTGGCCCAGCCGGTCGGAAAATTGCTCGGCACAGTCTGCGTCATCGGACGTCGGCAACGATCTGCGGTGGCGCATGCAGGTAGCTGATCGACGGCGTCCGTCCGACGGAGGCGGCGACGATCTCCAGCGCGTCACCGAGGGTTGATGCGGCGCGCAGGCCCAGCCGGTCTGCGCTCACACGATCCGCCCCGACGCAGACCACGTCCGACAGCCGACGACGCGCTTCGGCGATCTGATACCACACATGGCACGGGTGAAGTCCGTGAAAGGCGTAGCTGGTCCGGTACAAGTGCGAGTACCAGGGATCGGTTGCGAACTTGGTTTCGAAGTCGGCCGCGATCTGAGCAGGGTCCTGAGTGCTGGGAAGGACGTCGGAGAAGAAGTCAACGTACGACGGATGGTGCAGGGGTGAGAACTCCACCGCCATCGGCGAGTACAAGACCAGCGCACCGCCGTCGCGGATGAACGGACGCCCGCGATGGGCGCCGAAGAACGCCGCAAGTCCGAGCCAGGCGGCAAGGATTGGATTGGTCACGGAGTCGACGCTGTATGGGTTGCGCTCGGGTACGCCGATCACGCCGACGTCCGCTTGAGCGGGCACTTCGACCAGCTGCTGCGCCAGGATTTGCTTGCGGCTTTCGGCCTGTACGGAGGCGGGCGATCCGGCAATGATCTGTGTTGCGGAATAGCCGGCGTGCGCTGCGTTGATCATTCGTCGCCGAAGCCGGGCCGGCGTGGCGGCTAACACCCGGCGCAGCCCGAGCAACCGTGCCTGGTCCTTCAGCCCCCATTCCCACTCACGCTTGCCGAGGAAGCCGGCCGACGGCGGAAAGACCTCGTTGTCCAGTACTGCGTCGATCTGGAAGATCCGGATCGCCTCGGTGATTGCGGATACGACCCGTTCCGCAGCGGTACTGCCGGCAGAGACGGCTTGGTAACCGCCGATTTGGCCAATGGTGCTGGCGCTCCCTAAGCCCGATGCCAGCGACTCAACTCCGCCGCGGTTCGGCGTGACGACGAGGTGGACATAGATCAGCAGGTCTGAGTCGGCGGCCCTTGAGTTGATCGCGATCGGGCCCGCCGATCGCGCGTCGATCTCGACCAGGCCTTTTTCATCCTCAGCGTCGTGGTTGCGCAGTTTGTCGTCGGCGTAGAAGGAACGGAAGACCCGTTCCCCCACCACGTGGGTGAACTCGGCTGCGGTAAGTCTCCGGTTCAACCCGTTGCCGCAGAGGAGTTCGACGTCATCGACGCCGGCGTGTGCCGCCCTGGTGAGGACAGCTTCGACGATTGCACCGCGGAGGTCCGGTCGCCGCATGGTCGGCGTGGGCACCGTGATGTCATCGAAGGCTATGGTGAGCTTCATGCCGGGCCGGAGCAGCGCGTCCAACGGCTCACTGTCAATCGGCGCATCCAGCGCCGCTTTGACGGCTTCATCAAGATCGGCCACCGAATCCAAGGATTCGGCTGGATAGATCACCTTGCTGCCGAGTGGAAGCTTTTCCAGCCGGAAACTGTCACCGCAAGGCACTATCAGCGGCGGCGTGCGCTCATCGACGTTCAGTACGAAACCGGAGCGGGCCATCTAGCGGGTTCTCCTTCTACAACGCTTCATCGCGGTACTGACCACCGGGGAAGAATGGGCTTGATCTTCCACTCGACGATCGACCATTGGTTGCCGGTCGCGGCCCGCATCAGCGGAACGTCGGGACTGACCGCGACTGCGTTTCCGACCGTCGACAGCATCGGCAAGTCCGAATGTGAGTCGGCATACGCGAAGCTGTTGGTCAAGTCGATCCCGTGCGAGGCGGCGTAATGCTGCAGCCAGGCGGCCCGCGCTTCCCCAACCACCGGCGGAACGGTGAGGAAGCCGGTGCACCGTCCCTCGCCGTCGACGGCGAGGTCGGCGGCCAAAATGACGTCGAACAGCGGCTCCAACGGCCGGGTCAATGGCCGCACCACTCCGGTGATCAAGATGGTGGTGTGTCCGGCGGCCCGATGCTCTCGAATCCGACGGACCGCCTCGGGGGACAACCGGCTGAGAATGTGCGGCGCCAGCGTGGTGTCGACGAAACTCTCGAAAGCCGCCAGGTCGGCACCTGCATAGCGGCGATAGACCGAGCGCAGGAACATGCCACGGTCCCGCCGCTCCGCGCGGAGGTAGGACGGCAACCGGCGGGCCACCCGGCCCACCTCGGCCATCTGCTGCATCCGGGACAGCTCCGGCAGTCGCACCCAGAGATACTGCTCGATGACATTGGTGGACATGATCGTGCCGTCCAAGTCGAAGATCGCGAGCACTGCCGTCGGTGAAGTCCCGTTCGAGAGCTCCTTCATCGTGTTCGGCCGGTTACCGCGCTTCCGCCGAATCGCATCCATCCGGCGCATCGGGCCGGTGACCGACGGGCAGTGCACCTCCTGCAAGTAGACCCTCCAGTCGAAAACCGAGGTGTCGAACGCGAACACAGGCTGGTCGTCCGGGTGCAGGCGACGGGTCAGTGCCAGAGTGTTGCCGTCGACGAAATGAAGCTCGGACTGGGCGTACTCGTTGTAAAGACCCATGTAGCGGCGGAGGAAGTCAAGCCGAACCCGGGTCCGGTCCAGATCCCGAGCGAAGTTTCGCGTCCGCTCGGACCGTGGCGCCAGTGCCAGCGCACGCTCGGCAAGCTTATGGGCCCGGTCCGAGGTTGACATCAGGCGCTCCATCGAAGCCGCGCCGGGAAACTGCCATACCGGCAACGGTGCGGCGCCACGGGAACCGCCCTCGAAGGGATGTTCCAGAAAGTAGTTCCGAACGTGGACGTACAGCTCGCGAAACGTCAGGGGGTTGCGGGCACCCGAATTCACGTGGTAGTAGACCGGCCGCCCGATCTCGGGCTCGGTAGCGCACACCGCAACGATCGCGTTGACAACGTGATCACAGGGGACGATGTCGACGACCGAATCAGGCGAGGCGGGAAACTCCGGCAACTCCCCCCGGCCGTAGGCCAGGATAAGCGGCTCGGCCATCTTGAAGCCCTCGATCCAGCCGGGGTACGGATGTAGCCACGACGACTCCACGATGGCCGGGCGCACTACCGAGACCCGGATATCCGTGCCAACATCCGCCACGACTCGCTCGCCGAGGGCCTTGGTGAAGGTATAGACGTCAGTCCAGCCAAGCGAGCGGGCACGCTCTGTTCCCGCCTTTACCAGCTCGGCCTGCACCCAGTCGATCCGCCTCCGCTCGGTGTCCGCTGCGGTGGTCAAAAAGCCAGCCTGCCGGTGCTCCCGTTCGGCCTCCTTGCGCAGTCTCGCCAGCTGTTCTGAGGTACGCGATTCGGCCTCGATCAGATCGCGCATTGCCAGACCCGCCCGGGTCTCGGCCTCGTAATCAATGTCGTGGACGTGCGGTGTCTCGGGAATCGCGCCGCGTCGCCGACCCGCGGTATAGGCCGTGGAAATGTGCACGTAGTGCGGGATCTTGATCAGCCTGCCGTCGCCGTCCGTACACGACTCGATCAGCCGGTCCATCAACGCCTTGGTGCCGATTACGTTGGTGGTGAACGCCTGGTCGATCGGCGGATCGAACGAGACGTCGCCAGCACAGTGCACCAGAATGTCGGTGTCCGCCGGCAGCGGCGGCACGTTTGGTAGGTCGCCCTGAATCACTTGGATCCGGGTGTCCAGCAGGGCCTCAGGTCCGCCTGCTGCGTGCCGAGCGTCGGCGAAGATGTCCTTCTTCACGACTGAGATCATCCGGTCCCGGGCGCTGGCCGATCCCTTGCGCCGGACAAGGACAGACGGCGTCGTCTCAGGCAACTCGGTGAGGATCTTCCACAGCAGCTGCTCACCGATGAACCCGGTCACGCCGGTCATCACGATCTTCTTGCCGGCCAGCAGGTCCTTCAGCCGCCGGCCGAAGGTCTCGGCTGGCGCGGTGCTCATGCGTGGGTCGCCTGTTCGGCTTCGGCTGCCTGCAGCGCCTCGGCCAGGGTGAAGTTTCCAACGTAAAGAGCCGTTCCGATGATCGCGCCTTCGACGCCGTAACGAACGAGGTCGACCAGCGCGCGAACGTCGGCCAGCGTCGAGATGCCGCCGCTGGCCACGACCGGGGCGTCGGTGCGCTCGCATACCTGGCGCAGCAAGTTGAAATTGGGGCCCGACAGCATGCCGTCAGATGCGACATCGGTAACGACGTAGCGGGCGCAGCCGGCCCGGTTCAGCCGGTCCAGGGTGGCGAAGAGGTCACCGCCCTCACGAGTCCAGCCCCGGGCGGCCAACCTGTTACCACGCACATCGAGCCCGATGGCGATACGTTCGCCGTACGCTGCGATCACCTCTGCGCACCATTCGGGGCGTTCGAGTGCCGCCGTGCCGAGATTGACCCGGGTGCAGCCGGTGCCCAGCGCCCGCTCCAGGCTGGCGTCGTCGCGGATTCCCCCGGAGAGTTCGACGTAGAGCCGCGTCCCCGCAATGACGTCGGCGAGAAGTTCGGCATTGCTGCCCCTGCCGAATGCAGCATCGAGGTCGACCAGATGCAGCCATTCGGCGCCCGCCCGCTGCCATCGTTGAGCGGCGGCCCGTGGATCACCGAAGCGCTTCTCGCTCCCGGCCTCGCCTTGGACCAGCTGCACGGCCTGGCCGCCGGCGACGTCGATCGCCGGCAAGAGCACCAGCCGCTTGCCATCCCCCGGAGAATTCACTCGATGACCCTATCTGAGAGCGCCGAACGGGACAGCTGTCGTTTGGTCTTCGACAGTTTCGCGACGACCGAGCCGACGAAGGTAAGGATCTTGTCGCCCAAGCATCGCGACCTCAGCTCGGGTCCGAGGA
>JBKPML010000127.1:0-5409 GCA_046732135.1 Actinomycetota bacterium | reverse complement strand
TTGCCGCTCATGATCACCGGGCAGGTGGCCTACTCCGACATCGTGCTCATTCTCGCCTCAGTTGTTGTCTTCAACTGGGTGTTCAACAACGCTGCAGGCAGCGTGCACCGCGAGTTTGCAGCGCGAAGGGAAGGAATGATCATGTCGTTCAGCCTCGTCAAATGGGGCGGAATGTCCGGCGTTGTCGCGCAGCTCCCCTGATCCACGTAAGCACCTAATGCGAAGACCGTTCGAACGGAGGCACAGCAGTGAAACCTCGAATTGCCTTAACCGTCACCTTGGCTGTCGTTTGCTCGATTGCCTTGGCTGCTTGCGGCCGGGCAAGGACCGACGAGCAGTCATACGAAGTGACTGAGCAGGTCGGGAGTCTCGTCATCGAAGCACGTGCCGCCGCCGTCACAGTTGAGGCCGGCAGCGGTCCCCTCAGGGTGACCGAGACTTACCATTACACGAACGACAGGCCACGAACCTCACATCAGGTGAGCGGCACCGAGCTGCGGCTGACCGAGACTGGCTGTGCAACCGACGAGCTGCGATGCGCCGTCGAGTTCAATGTGAAGGTGCCGGCTGATACGGCGGTCCAGATCACAACGCAAGCCGGCGCGGTCCGCCTTACCGATCTGACGGGCGATGTCACGATTACCACTGACGCCGGAGCCGTGGACGGCAATGGCCTCCGTGGCGATCGCGCATCAGTCAAAACACAGGCCGGTGCGACCTCGCTTGTGTTCAGTGAGCCACCGACCGCCCTGGACGCGTCCACCGAGATTGGCGCAATCTCGGTGAAGGTGCCGGCCGGTACTGCGTACGCGGTCGACGCTTCGACAGATGCCGGTCGCTCCGAGGTCAGCGTTCAACGGGATCCCTCGTCGCCCCACAAGATCATGCTTCACACGAAGGTGGGCGCAATTCGAGTGGAGAATGCCTGAGGCCCGCCATCTCTTCGGTCGCGCCACGGCCGCCGTGACCATTCTGCCGACGATCGAGTACTCCGTGACGAAAACGTAAACGGGGATAGCGTCTCCGCATGCTGCACGTGCGTGTCATCTCGCCACCAGATCTGACTTCGGACACCGTAGGGCTGTTGGAGGCCGACCCGGCGGTCACCCATCTCTGGGTCAGCGAAGGCGGCGCGCGCAAGCCTCATGGTGATGTTGTGAGCTGTGACGTTGCCCGAGAGGCCGCTACCGGTATCATCAGCCGCCTTCGAGAGCTAGGCCTGTCACGCCGCGGGGCCATCGTCGTTGAGCGCCTGGACATCATCTTGTCTGCAGCAGCCGAGCGCGCGGCCCGGGACGCTCCTGGCGAGGGCGCGGACGCGCTGGTCTGGGAGGAATTGGAGCAGAACGCGGGGGAGGAAACCCGCCTTTCGGTCACTTACCTCACGTTCATGGTGGTAGCCATGTTGATCGCGAGCATCGGGGTGCTGCTCGATCAGCCGATCTTGATCATCGGCGCGATGGTGGTTGGCCCGGAATTTGGCCCGCTGGTTGCACTGTGTGTCAGTATCGTGGCCCGCCGCTCGCGCCAGGCAGCAGCCGCGCTGGCCACTCTGCTGCTCGGGTTTGTGGTGGGTATGGCAGCGACGGTTGTTTTTACTTGGGCAATGACAGCTTTGGGACTCTTCGAGGAATCCATGCTCACGGCCGAGCGCCCGATGACGAGTTTCATCTGGCACCCTGATGCTTTGTCCTGGATCGTGGGCTTCCTTGCCGGCATCGCCGGTGTCTTGGCTCTCACCTCAGCCAAGTCCGGCGCATTGGTGGGCGTGCTGATTTCTGTTACCACGATTCCCGCCGCGGCAAATGCCGCAGTGGCGATCGCCTATTGGGTGCCCAGTGAGGCAATCGGTTCGAGTGTCCAGCTGTTGATCAACCTCGCTTCCATTGTTCTTGCCGGCGTCCTAACCCTTGTCGTCCAGCGGACACGGCAGAATCGGTTGCTGGTTCGCTGAGCCGTTCGGCTCGGCTAGGAGTCAGCGTCCAGCACGCCGAGGTAATCGGGCCCCCACCTCTCCTCCCAATACAAGGAGGGAAGGTGCTGTGGCGGACCATCCATCAGCCGCAACATGCCCCTCAAGGGCCGTTGGGTTCTCGTTCCCACGATGCGCGCCATGGTAGATCCGCGCCTTCCTCCTCGACCCGCGCCGCCTGCTCGCCGTAGAAGCGGGTCCAACTGCTTGGCGAAGTGCCTCGCGGTGCGAACATCGTTCAGATCGATACCACTCAGATCATGATCAACGAGCGCATCCCGTACTCGCCTAACGCTCAGCTGCTGCTCTGGGTGTGCACGAAGTCGCCTACTGTGCTCCACCTAATGGACTTGGTGCATGAGAGCAGTGGGTTACGAGAGTCCAGGTGGTCCAGAAGTGCTTACCGACGTCATCATCGACGCTCCAGTGCCTGGGGCGCACGACATTCTGGTCGCAGTAGACGCGATCTCTGTCAACCCCGTCGACTTCAAGGTTCGTAGTCAGCCCTGACGTCCGGGAATGAAGGTCCTTGGCTCGGACGCTGTCGGCAAGTCCGCGACGTCGGCGATGAGGTGGGCCTTTTCGTTCCTCGAGGTTGCGTCTCGTATTCGAGAACGATCGAGCGTCCTGGCTGTGAGAGCGAATTACACGTTGTGGACGAACGGATCGCGGCCCACGCTCCCGGTAGTCTCGACGATGCCGATGCTGCGGCCATGCCACTTACGGCAGTGACCGCCTGTGAGTTGTTGTTTGACCGGCTTGCGGTTCTCCGGGCAGCAGAGTCGGAGTCAGCCCAAAACCTTCTCGTCGTTGGTGGGGCCGGCGGAGTCGGCTCAATTCTGATTCAGCTCGCCCGACAGCTCACTGATCTGACCGTAATCGGTACCGCATCACCCCCCGAGACTGCGGAATGGGTTGAGTCGATGGGGGCACATCATGTCGTTGATCACAACGCTCTGGTACGCGGTGTGAACGAGCAGGGGTTCCAGTCGGTCGCTCTGATTGCTGCGCTAACCCAGACCGATCTGCATTTTCGTAGCTATGTCGACCTCATCGCCCCGCAAGGGAAGATCGGTCTCATCGATGATCCCATCAGCTTCGATATCAGCCTGCTCAAGCAGAAGTCCGTGTCCGTGCACTCGGAACTCATGTAGACGCTGTCGTTGTTTCGGACGCCGGACATGATTGCTCAGCACAAGATCTCGACTGAGGTCGCTGGCCCCGTTGACCGGGGGGTTCTGCACTCGACCCGAAGGACGAACCTCGGTGAAATCTGCGCCAAGAATCTTCGTGCGGCTCACGAACTCCAACAGAGCGGTCAGACCATTGGAAAAACGGTCCTTGCAGGGCGGCCGCCTGTCGACTGAGGCGTTTGAAGGTCGAACGCTAGTACCGGTGAACGTTCAGCTTCTCGCTGTAGCACTCGCAGGGTGCGGCCGCACGTTAGGCGGCGAGCCACTCCCGGTTGTTCGGTGGCGGTTTGCCCGGTGAGAGCGGAGGCGGCGGGATTTGAACCCGCGAGAGGGTTGAGCCCTCAACCCGCTTAGCAGGCGGGCGCCATAGACCGGACTAGGCGACGCCTCCAAGATGCACGTTCCGCCATAGCGGAACGGTGGGCAACACTACCCAGGCCCGTTCGCGCTGGCAAAGCGCTAGTGGTTGGTGGGAACCTGAATGGTGGGGGAGACTCGAAGCTGCTAGCGGGCCAACTGCCACTACTCTGGGTCCGCTTTGAGCCGTACGGAAGGGAGGCAGGTTGTCGGGCTCGTCCGACCAATGGAGCTGGGATCCGAAGGGCCGGGTGATGGACCCGCCCGATCGCTGGAGTTGGGATATGCCCAGCCCCCAGCCTCGAGACCCTGCCTGGGAGCGCCGTACCGCTTCCACGAAGAACCGTGCTGATCGCCGCCGAGCCCCAGCAACCAACAAGCAGTCGCAGCCAAAGTCGAACGCCGGAGACGATTTCCGCCGTACCGTAATCTTCACCGTTGCCGGTACTGCACTGCCCGGTCTTGGCCTGATCGCCGCGAAGCGACGCCTTGCCGGCTGGATAATCCTTGGGATCTTCCTTGCCGTCGTCGTCGCCCTCGGAATTTGGGCAGCCGTGGACATCAGGGGGCTTGCCTCAATCGCCGTGCGGCCGATAGTGCTTCGAACCCTGACCATCGGCCTGATCTTGGTGGCACTCGTCTGGGTTGGGGTGGTGGTGACCAGTCACCTGAGCCTCCGCCGGCAGCCCACGAGGGTGCAGCGCATTGGGGGCGGGATTTTGGTTGGTGTGCTGGCGTTTGGCGTGGCGGCCCCGATGGCGGTTGCCTCCCGCTACAGCTACGACCAGGCGAATCTTGTCACCACCGTCTTCGGCAGTGTGAAGGACACGAAAAGCGCGACCCGGCCGACATGGCCGGCCGCGGCACCGACCCAAGCACCTGGTCAGCCACCTCAAGATCCCTGGGCGAACAAACCGCGGTTGAATCTCTTGCTGTTAGGGGGCGACGCCGGGCCGACAAGGACAGGTACCCGCACCGACACTGTGATCTTGGCCAGCATTGATACCAAGACCGGCAATACGACGCTGTTCAGCCTGCCTCGAAATACCGCGCGGATGCCGTTTCCGGCCAGTTCGCCGCTGCATAACTACTATCCGCATGGGTTCACCAACGGCAACGGTGACGATGCCGAGTTCTTCCTCAACGCTATGTACGACAACGTGCCGGCCAACGTCCCCAGGGACGTGCTCGGTCCGACCGACAATCTGGGCGCCGATGCGCTCAAGCTGTCCGTCGGTGCGGCATTGGGCCTGCCAGTGGATTACTACGTCCTGATCAACTTGCGGGGTTTCACCAAATTGATCAACGCGCTGGGTGGCATCACGGTCAACATCAACGCCTATATCCCAGTCGGCGGCAATACCGACCTGGGCATTCCGCCGAAGGAGTACCTGAAGCCCGGGCCGAATCAGCACCTGAGCGGCCGCAATGCGTTGTGGTATGCCCGCGGGCGCTATGGCTCCGACGACTTCGCACGGATGGATCGGCAGCGTTGCGTGATCAACGCGATCATCAAGCAGGCCAATCCGACGAATATGCTGACGCGCTACGAGAACATCGCCAAAGCCGGTAAGGACATCGTACGAACCGACCTGCCACGCGAGGTGTTGCCGATCATGGTGGATCTCAGCTGGCGGGTTAAGTCGGGCAACGTAAGAAGCATCGTGTTCAAGCATGGCGAAAACGGCTTCAGTAGCCCCGACCCGGACTTCGCGTTGATGCGCCGGCGAGTCAAGGCCGCTCTGGGGGAGACCCAAGCCGCGTCGTCGACGCCATCAGCCAGTAAGCCGTCGACGGCGACGAAGCCGAAGACTGAAAGCGAAGACATCAATCGCACTTGCGCGTACGACCCAAAGGCGGCGGCGACGTCGCAACCGGTGCGTTAAG
>JBKPML010000126.1:0-50137 GCA_046732135.1 Actinomycetota bacterium | reverse complement strand
TAGGCGGGGGCGGGGGCGGCAACCGCGGGAAGATCGCCATTGGTGGCGGTGCCGGGCTCTTGATCGCCATCGTTGCCTTGTTCCTCGGGATCAATCCGGGCGACATCCTCGGCGGTGGGCAGCCAGCCGAGCCTGGCACTGGCGATAGCACGCCGTTCGCCCAATGCACCCGCGGGGCCGATATCAATACCAATCGCAACTGCCGCTTCGTCGCCTATACCAACTCAATCCAGGACTACTGGGGGGAGGCGTTGCAGGGTTACCAGGAAATCAAGGTGGAAACCTTCGACGGCCAGGTGAGCACCGCCTGCGGCACCGCCTCCTCAGCCGTGGGTCCCTTCTACTGCCCGGGTGATACGTCGGTCTATCTCGACGTCGGTTTCTTCGATCAGCTCACCGGTCAGCTCGGTGCCCAAGGCGGCGACGCGGCAGAGGCCTACGTACTGGCACACGAGTTCGGCCACCACGTGCAGAACCTGACCGGCACGATGGCCAAAGTGCAAGGAAGCGGCCAGGGCACTGGTCCCAGGTCGGCGGGTGTGCGGCTGGAGCTGCAAGCCGACTGCTACGCCGGCGTCTGGTTCCGGCATGCCACCGAGGATCCGGAGAGTCCCATCGCAGAAGTGAGCACCGAGGATCTGAATCGGGCGGTCGACGCAGCAGCCGCCGTAGGCGACGACCGGATCCAAAAGAAGATGCAAGGTCAAGTCACACCCGAGACTTGGACTCATGGCTCGGCCGCCAATCGGCAGAAGTGGCTGGCCCGCGGCTTTGAAACCGGTGATCCGAACCAGTGCAATACCTTCGCCGCCGACGCGTTGTGAACCAAGGCGAGGAGCCGAACCAACGCTCGGTCGTTGTGACGGGCGCCTCGACCGGAATTGGTCGAGCAACTGTGGCAGCGTTGGTCGCGAGCGGATTCTTCGTGTACGCCACGGTCCGGAAGCTGGCCGACGGCGACGCCCTACGAGAGCAGTTCGGCCCGGCGGTAAGACCAATCCTGACCGATCTCCTCGATGAGGATTCGGTACGGGCAGCGGGCGCCGAGGTGTGTGCCGCTGGGCCGCTTTTCGGTCTGGTCAACAATGCCGGGGCAGCGCTGGCCGGACCGCTTGAGCACCTGCCCATCAACGTGTTCCGCCGCCAGCTCGAGATCAATCTCACCGGTCAGCTGCTGGTCACTCAGGTCATGTTGCCTGCGCTGCGGAGTGCCGCGGAACAGGCGGGTGACGCCAGGATTGTCATGGTTGGCTCCATCGGCGGCCGGATCGCAGGCCCAGCACTCGGCGCGTACCACGCGTCCAAGCACGGGTTGGTCGGCTTGACCGGGACACTTCGAGCGGAGCTTGCGCCCTCCAACATCAAGGTGTTTCTCGTTGAGCCCGGGACGGTTTCGACCCCGATTTGGCACCGTGGCGCAGCCAGCGCGCAGGACTTGATGGCGCGTCATCCCCAGGGTCTCGCTCGCTACGCAAAGCAGCTGCAGGCCGCACGCGCCATGGCGGACCGCGGTGCCCGGACCGGACTCGACCCGAGCGTGCCAGCAGCAGTCATCAGGCGGGCGCTGACTGATGCCAATCCACCACCGCGGCAGGTCGTCGGCAAGGACGCCAAGCTGATCGCAGCTGCGGTCCGGCTACTGCCGTACCGAGCCGTCTACCGCCTCACTCGCCCTCGCTGAGTACTGGCGTTGCGGCTGGTGATCAGGCGAGGTTGCAGGTAACACCTGTGGCGTGGATCGGGCAGTAGCCGCGAGGGTTCTTATCCAAGTACTGCTGGTGGTAATCCTCGGCGTAGTAGAAGTCGGGGGCCGGCCTGATCTCGGTGGTGATAGTCCCGTAACCGGCGCGGTTGAAAGCTACCTGGAACTCATCTCGAATCCGTTTGGCCGCGGCCGCCTGGTCGGCGCTCGTGGTGTAGATCGCGGATCGGTATTGGGTACCGACATCGTTACCCTGGCGCATGCCTTGGGTGGGGTCATGATCTTCGAAGAAGATCTTCAGCAATTCCTCATAGCTGATCTTCTTCGGGTCATAGCACACCTTTACTGCCTCGGTGTGACCAGTACGAGCGCTGCACACTTCTTCGTAGGTCGGATTTGGGGTGTAGCCGCCCGCGTACCCCACAGCAGTGTTGGTCACGCCGGGGGTCTTCCAAAACAGCTTCTCGGCTCCCCAGAAGCAGCCAAGTGCGAAGTAGGCCACCTCGGATCCTTCCGGCACCTTCTGGACTGGGATGCCGAAGATGTCATGGAAGGTCGGATTGACCAAGATTGACCGATCACGACCGCGAAGGGCTTGGTCCGGCTCAATCATGCTCGACTTCCTCGATGTGAACAACATGCTTCCAGTCTCCCTCTGTTGATCTCGTTAAGCCGACTGCCTGGTTACGGAACGCTCACCGTCGTCGAATCTGTTCCAAGGTCCAACCAGCCGAACAGACCCGCGTAGGCTCGCCAGCATGACCGCGACCACCGGTTTTTCCACCCGCGCAATTCACGCAGGGCAGGAGCCCGACCCGGCCTTCGGATCAGTCGTGCCGCCTATCTATGCG
Source organism: Actinomycetota bacterium (assembly GCA_046732135.1). Classification (GTDB taxonomy): domain Bacteria; phylum Actinomycetota; class Actinomycetes; order Propionibacteriales; family Propionibacteriaceae; genus Microlunatus. Next base: position 47,584 of record JBKPML010000126.1, on the reverse strand, counting down.
ACGTCGACTTACATGCAGGACGAAGTCGGCTCGACGCGTGGCGGTCACGAGTACTCCCGATCCTCGAATCCGACGCGAACAGCGTTGGAGGAGTGTATGGCCGCCTTGGAAGGCGCTCGGCACGGCTTCGCCTTTGCCAGCGGACTGGCAGCCGAGGACACGTTGTTGCGGACAATTGCCGCTCCGGGCAGCCACTTCGTTGTGCCGGCCGATGCTTACGGCGGCACCTTCCGGCTCTTCACCCGAGTCCACCAGCGCTGGGGTGTCATGGCCGTGACCGCTGATCTTTCCGATCCGGCAGCGGTCGAACAGGTCATCCGCCCAGGTGAGACGACAGCGGTGTGGGTCGAGACGCCTACCAATCCGCTGCTGGCAATCGCCGACATTGCCGCGATATCCGAGCTGGCGCATGCCGCAGGCGCATTGGTGATCGTCGACAACACATTCGCGACGCCCTATCTCCAGCAGCCGATGGCTCTTGGCGCCGACATCGTGGTGCATTCGACAACCAAGTACTGCGGCGGCCACTCTGATGTCATCGGAGGTGCCCTGCTGACCTCCGACGACGACCTTGCCGAGCGGCTCCGCTTTCACCAGAACGCAATCGGCGGCGTCGCCAGCCCCTTCGACTGCTGGTTGGTACTGCGCGGCCTGCGCACTCTGGCCATCCGAATGGAACGCCACTGCGACAACGCCGAGCGCCTCGCTGACTGGCTGGTCGAGCACCCCCGAGTAACGAAGGTTTACTACCCCGGCCTGGACACCCATTCTGGCCACGATTTAGCCAAGCAACAGATGCGCCGGTACGGAGGCATGATCAGCTTCTCGGTTGACGGCGGTGAGCAGGCGGCGCTGGATGTGATCAGCCGCACGAAGATCATCTTGCTGGCGGAGTCGCTGGGTGGAGTCGAGTCCCTCATCGAACATCCCGGGCGGATGACCCACGCCTCCGTCGCCGGAACCGAACTCGAGGTTCCCGACGACCTCGTCCGGTTCAGCGTCGGCATCGAAGACGTCGAAGACCTGATCGCGGATCTGGATCAGGCGCTTCGTTGATCCGTGGCTCTGGCTTATGCGCTGCTGCCGGTTTCCCATGTTTACGTGGGAAACCGGCACTTTACCCATGAAATTTCATAGGTAAGGTGCCAGTTTTCTGGGTAAAGCAGGGCGGTTGCTGTCGGCTTCGAGAGCCCAGTCGATCGGGTCTCCGCCGGCGCGTACGAGCAGATCGTTGGCGCGGCTGAAGGGACGAGAGCCGAAGAAGCCGGCTTGCGCCGAGAGCGGAGATGGATGCGGGCTGGCGATATAGGGGACTGAGCCGAGCATCGGGATCAGCGACTGGGCATCGCGGCCCCACAGGATCGCCACCAACGGACCCTCGCGCTCAACCAAGGCCTGAATGGCTCGGGACGTCACCTGCTCCCAGCCGCGGCCGCGATGCGAGCCCGAGCGGCCTGGCTGAACCGTCAGAACTCGATTCAACAACAGCACACCTTGGGTGAACCACGGCGTCAGGTCACCGCACTGGATCGGCGGAATGCCGAGATCGGCATGAAGCTCGGCGTAGATGTTCTGCAGCGACCGGGGAATGGGCCGCACGTCGGCGCTGACCGAGAACGACAGACCTACCGGGTGGCCGGGCGTCGGATAGGGATCCTGGCCGACAATCAAGATTCGCACGTCGGCCAGCGGCCGACTGAACGCCCGCAGCACATTCTGCCCTGATGGGAGGTAACTGCGGCCGGCTGCAAGCTCAGCTCGCAGAAAGTCGCCCATGGCGGCGATCGTCGGTGCGACGGGGGTCAGCGCCTGCGCCCAGTCCGGACTGATCAGTTCAGTGAGCGGTTGTGGACCCATCGGCCTCCTCGATCCCCCGATGCGCCTCTCTGCGAGGCATCCGTACGGCCGCGCCAGCTCCTGCGATCAAAAGGCCAGCGCCTACCGCAAAGGCAACTCCATAAGAGACCCGATCGGCAAGCAGACCCGCCACAAGTGGGCCGACAATCGCCCCGATGTCGGAGCACATCGAGAAGATCGCCACGGCGGTTCCGCCATGCGGTCCGGCCACGTCTCCGACGGTCGCCGCAGGGGCGGTGCCCAGGAAGGCCGAGGCGACACCGTAGAGGCAGAGCGCGAGGATCAGCACCCAGATATTAGGTGCGTACGGGACTGCGAGGATCGAGGCGCCGGCAAGCAGGCCGCCGATGATCATCGCCGGGCGGCGCCCTACGGTGTCAACGAACCTGCCGGCGGGCGCAACGGCAAGCGTCTGCACCACCGATGCGCAGGCGAAGGCTGCGCCCGTCCAAGAGGTGGGTCGGTGCAGTACCTCGACAACTAGGACCGGTACGAGCGACATGCGCACACCGAACGAGCTCCACCCTTGGGCCAGATTTGCGACGCAGGCGGCCTGATATCGAGCATCGCGTACCACATGCCGCAGCGGCACCGGGCCGCCGACCTTGTGTGCGGCGCGGGCGGTGCCTGGGCGGTGCAGCATCAACAGTCCGACTGTGCCGGCAACTGCAAGCGTTCCCGCGTAGAAAAAGAACGGAGCAGTCAGCGAGATGGCCGACAGCAGACCGCCCACAGCAGGTCCGGCCATGCCGCCGATCAAGAAGCCGGCCTGGAAGACTCCACTGGCGCGGCCGCGCAGTCCCGCCTCCACTGAAGTTAGCAACAGTGTCGTCGCAGAGACCGTGAACATCGCTGATCCGAAGCCACCGACCCCTCGCAAGATCACCAGCTGGACGTACGACTGCGAGATCCCGGCCAGCCCGCTGGACACGGCCACGATGAAGATACCGAGCGCCAGGATGATCCGCTCACCGGCACGGTTGATCATGCGCCCGCAAAACGGCGCGGTAACCAGGCGCATCAAGGCGAACACCGAAACGACAGCGCCGACGGCGAGATTGTCCACGCCGAACGTTCGGGCGAAGACCGGTAGCACCGGGACCAGCACGCCGAAACCCACGGCGACGCAGAACGCAATCACGCCCAGTACGAGCACGTCTCGGGGCATCCGCACGCGGGGGCGGAGCCAGCCCGGCGCCGGGCGAGGGAGGGTCACGGGCATAGTTTGCCGGGACGTCCCAGCCGCGAACCTCGCGAACCTGGCTGGAAGGGTCGGTTACGGTTGGAAGGACGGGCCGGCACAGGCAAACCAGGAGGCACGGCGGTGGCACTTTCCGACATTCGCACGTGGCTGGCGGCCCGCCGCGGCATCCGATCCCATATCCCGATGATGCTCAGCTCGCAGCAGGCGCCCGCGGCGGCAGGCGGGGCCGAGCGCACGGCACCGGGCGAATCCAAGACGGAGGAGGCCGCCCGGGGATCCGACGCCTCGGAGGCCGATTCAGATCGTTCCGGTCCAGTCGATTCTGCTCGGGTCGACTGGGGTCCGGTGGACCAGAGTGCCGCCGAACCCATACCGGAGCGATCAGCAGCCGACTCAGCACCGGCGAGAGCTGCGCCGGCCGAGCCGGAGATGCAGCCCGTCGCCACGGCCACCGCCTCGCAGTCAGACGCGACCGTGCCACGCGGCGTCCAGGTTGCGGCGGCTTGGAGTTGGCGGGTGATCGTCATCGCGGTCATGATCTTGGGTGTCGGCTGGATCGCCCGCTATCTGTCCGAAGTCTTGGTGCCCATCGCTGTAGCCATTCTGCTCACAGCGTTGCTCCAGCCGGTCGCGAATCGGTTGCGGATTTGGCGGTTCCCCCGGGGCGCGGCAACGGCGGTCAGTGTTCTGGGCGGTCTGGCGGTGATCCTCGGAGTGCTCACCTTGATCGGGACGGTGATCGTCAATGAATCGACAACGCTGTCCGGCAACGTCGTCACCGGCTTCAATCAGCTGATCGGATGGCTGCAGAACGGTCCGCTCCATCTCGATCCAGGCTGGTTCGAGGTCGACACCTGGGGTGACCGCATCCAGGATTTCCTCGCCGCGAGTCGGGAGACCATCGCCAGCTACGCCGCCGAAATCACGGCTCAGGTTGGGCACTTCTTCGCGGGCCTGGCAATTGCGCTGTTCACGCTCTTCTACTTCCTATACGACGGCCGCGGAATCTTCAGCTTTCTGCTCAAGTTCTTTCCGATTTCGTCCCGGGAACGAGTTGACCGGGCCGCCCAGCGTGGGTGGCGGTCACTGTCATCATTTGTTCGTGCCACCATCCTGGTGGCGTTGGTAGACGCGGTCGGAGTCCTGATCGCCGCCCTTATCATTGGCGTGCCGCTGGCGCCGGCGCTGGCCGGCTTGGTGTTCCTCGGTGCCTTCGTCCCAATCGTGGGCGCCCTCGTGGCTGGATTCGTCGCCGTCCTCGTCGCGCTGGTCGCGCTCGGCCCCATCAAGGCATTGATCATGCTGGGAGCGATCATCCTGGTGCAGCAGGTCGAGGGTCATGTGCTTCAGCCGTTCCTGCTGGGTAGGGCCGTCAAGGTACATCCGCTTGCTGTGATCCTCGGCATCGCGATCGGCATCGTCATCGGCGGCATTGTGGGAGCGCTGATCGCCGTACCGATCATCGCCTTCAGCAAGACGTTCGTCCAAGACTTGACCGGTGCCGCCGAGCCGCCGCTGGCAAGCGCGATCCGCTGGCCATCGGGCCGCCGGCGGAACTAGTCCTACAGCGCCGAGCCTTTGGCGTACGCGGCGTAAGAGAGATTCCAGTCCCCGTAGCCGTTGCCGAGCTCCATTCGACGGTTGCTGCCGACCGTGACGACCGGATCTCCGATCAGGACCTGCTTGAACAACCAGGCAGCATTTCTCGTACTCATGCCGACACAGCCGTGGCTGGCGTTATAGCGACCGAAGTTGCCGGTGTTCCATGGCGCAGCGTGCAAGAACTCGCCAGACATGGTGATCCGCATCGCGTAGTGCACATTGAGGTCGTAGTGCTCCCGGGCACCGATCATCTGGTTGGTCATCCGGTGGGTGTATTCCTTATTCATGATCAACTTTGTGCCGGTTCGCGTCTCCCATCCAGACTTGCCGGCGCTGATCGGGATTGTGCGAATATGCGTGCCGTTCCGGAAGACGGCAGCACGGTGGGTGTCGACGTTGACCTTGGTGATCAGGCTTCGGCCAACAGTGAATGAGGTACTCGCGTTCTGCTGTCCGTAGATTCCACCCCCGGCATTCACGCCGTTGATTCGGACCAGAACCGCCACCCTCGTACCGGGGCGCCAGTAAGTCTTCGGCCGGTAGTGGACCTCGCGGGAGGAGTACCAGCGCCAGGTCCCTGCCTGGGCGGGCGAGGAGACGACATGCAGGTTTTTCTCAAACTCTGCGCGGTTCTTGACAGGCAGATCGAACGTCAAGACCACCGGCATGCCTACACCTACCTGACTGTGCGGCAGCGGGTAGATCGTCGCGAACGTCTGCCGGTTGAGGGACAGGTTCTGTGTCCGAAATGATGTCAAGGCCTTCGTCACCTTGTTGGCCGAGTTCTTGCCGGCCATGGACAACCTGTACATGGTGCCCGGATCCAGTCGTTCAGTGGCCGTCCATGACTTGCGGTCCTTGCTGACCAGGCCGTTCACCCGGCCGGTGACGGTACGGCCGAACCGATCCGGCCCGCGATAGGCAAGGGTCACTTTGGTGAGCTGACCGGCGATGGCCCGGGCGGTCACAAGCGTGTCGACCTTGACTCCGGTAGCGCCGTTTTTGACGTTGCTCGTCAGGATAACGGGCTTCACCGGTGGCCGCGTGGGCGTCGGTGACGTGCTTGGGGAGGACAACGGCCGGCCCCTTGAGGTCGGCGCCTGCTGCGAGGCTGCGTCGGCAGGTGGGGAACCTGAGGCCGAACCACACGCCGAGAGCAGTGCAGCTGCCAGCGCCGCCGTGGCGACACCCGCTAGCGCCGCTGCACTCCTTGACGGCATGTAAACCAATGTGCCATCGCTACGAACGTTCGCCTAACATCACACGGGTCTAATGTCCCGCTGCGACCAGTTCGTTATCCGGTTCGGTAACGGCTGGGGCCCCGGCAGTGTCCCGACCTGCCAGGGGTTTCTCCCGCATGGTCAACGCAACGATCAGTGCGACAGCCATGAACGGCACCGCGACTAGGAAAACGTCATCCATGGACCGGGTGAAGGCGGTCAGGACCCAGGTCTTCACTGGCTCCGGGAGCGCTCCGAGGGCAGTGATGTCACGCAGTGAGGACGACGCCTGCCCTAGCTGTGCCTGGGCAGTGGCCGGTACGACCTCGACCAGGTGGTGCTTCAGCCTGGTGTTCAGGATGGCGCCGAAGAGTGCGGTTCCGACAGCGCCACCCATCATGCGGAAGAACGTCACCGACGCCGTCGCTGCGCCCATGTGCCTGCGGTCGACGCTGTTCTGCACTGCAGTGACGACGACCTGCATGGTCATGCCAAGTCCGGCGCCGAAGAGGAACATGATCAACGCAATGACCCAATACGGAGTATCGATGGCGAGCTTGGAGAAGGCGTACAAAGCTGCTCCGACGATGATCGCCCCAGAGATGGGCATCCACTTGTAACGGCCCGTACGGGTCATCACCTGGCCGCCGCCGATCGAGGTTGCGAAGATGCCGCAGACAAGCGGTAGCAGGGACAAGCCAGACTCCGTTGCGCTCATTCCCTTTACAGCCTGCAGATAGATCGGCAGGTAGATGAGCCCGCCGAACATGCCGATGCCCATGATCATGGCGAAGATGATGTTGGAGTCGAAGGTCCAGTGCTTGAAGAGCTCCAGGGGCAGGATCGGCTCCTTTGCCCTCGATTCGACCAAGATGAACAGCGCGGCGAGTACAACGGTGCCGATCAACAGTCCGATGCCGATAGAGGAGGTCCAGCCCTCGTCGGGGCCGGCCCAGCTCAGATACAACACAAGACTGGTCACGGAGCCGACAATCGTCATGGCTCCGAGGTAGTCGACGGAAACCTCGCGGTGTACGTGGTGCAGTTTCAGGGCCATCGAGGTGACCACTAGCGCTGCGCCACCGATCGGGATGTTGATGAAGAAGATCCACTCCCAGCCGAGGTGGTCGGTGAAAAGACCGCCCAACAGTGGTCCGGCGACTGAGGAGACGCCGAAGACTGCGCCGAACAGGCCCTGGTACTTGCCCCGCTCCCGTGGCGGAATGACGTCGCCAATGATGGCTAACGCCAGCGATATCAGGCCGCCACCACCAAGACCCTGTACGGCTCGGCCGGCGATCATCACGTTGATGCCGGTAACTCCCAGGAGATCGGCGATGTCGCTGGAGAAGCCACAGATCAGCGATCCGATCAAGAACACGACGATGGCCGCCTGGAAGATCGGCCGGCGTCCGAGCAGGTCGGAGATCTTGCCCCACAACGGCGTTGCCGCCGTCGAGGTCAACAGGTAGGCGGTGACAACCCAGGACAATTTGTCGAGTCCGCCGAGCTCAGAAGTGATCTTCGGCAGCGCCACGCCGACGATGCTCTGATCGAGCGCCGCCAGAAACATCCCGGCCATCAGGCCGCCCATCACAACCAGAATTTGCCGGTGGCTCAGGTAGTCACCCGACGGTGTTGCGGTCGTCGCGGTGAGTGCTGGCGATCCGCTGGCTGGGGGAGCCGCGGCCGCAACTGCCTCGGCAGTAGCGTCTCGGGTCGCGGTTGGGTCCTCGACGTAGGCCCGGCGAGGTTGGTACTTACTCATTTGTTCTCCGAGTTGTTGGTGAGATTGTCAATGTCGCCGACAAAGCGGGTCAGCAACCGGTCCAGCTGTTCCAGATCGTCGGGAGCCCAGCCGTCCAGACTGCGCTCCAGCAGGGCGAGCCGAGCCTGAACAGCCGCAGTCAGCTGCTTCTCGCCGAGGCTGCTGAGCTTGACCCGCTGCGCCCGGCGATCGACGGGGTCGGATGCGCGCTCGATCAAGCCGTTGCGGTGCAACTGCGCTACGTGTCTCGATACCGTCGAGGTATCGAGATTCACACACGCTGCCAGATCGGTCACCCTAATCGAGCCATTGGCGCCGATAGTTTTGAGCATCCAGAAGCTGCCCGTGTCAAGAGTCTCAGCTGAGGACCGCTGCCGCATAAGACGCGCGATGCTCATCAACGCGTGCATCACCGACTCGACGGAGGAACTCTTTGATCGTGCCGTGGTGTCAGCAACTACTTGCATGAAGCAACGATATGACTAGATGCATGCTGCAAGCAAGTTAAAGTGACACGAAGCCGTCCCCCTTAGCTCGGGATCCGTCTTGTGGTGGGAACGTCCGGTGTCGTGGCCTGTTTGGGGGTCGGGATCCGTCTTGTGGTGGGGAACGTACGGTGTCGCGGCCTGGTTGGGGTCGGCATCCGTCTTGAGATGGGAAACGTACGATCCCGGAGGCTATTTGGCGGTTGGGATCCGTCCTTAGATGGGAAACGTACGATCCCGGAGGCTATTTGGCGGTTGGGATCCGTCCTTAGATGGGAAACGTACCCTGACTGAGGAGGGCTCGGATGGAGAAGATCAACCCGAAGTTGATCAGCTGGGCTTCCATTCTCGAGCCGAGCACCCGGGAGCAGGCCGAGGCGTGCGCCCGAATGCCGTTCATCCATCCGCATGTCGCCCTCATGCCCGACGCTCATCTCGGCTTGGGTGCAACTGTCGGCTCGGTGATACCGACGCTGCGTGCAATCATGCCGGCTGCGGTCGGAGTCGATATCGGTTGCGGCATGATCGCCGCCCGAACGCAATTTCAGTCCAGTGAGTTGGCGGACCGGCCGCTTGCGAAGCTGCGAGTTGCGATTGAGCATGCGGTCCCTCTCTCTGCCGGAGCCCAGAACCGTACGATCTCCCGAAGTGCTAGGGAGCGAATTGCCGAGCTCGAGGCCACGCCCGACATCGACCCCGATGAGCAGCACAGCCGATGGCGCGAACAGCTTGGCTCACTTGGATCCGGCAACCATTTCATCGAGGTGAGCGTGGATGAGCTGGAGCGAGTTTGGCTGTTTCTGCACTCCGGTTCCCGAGGTGTCGGCAACCGGATCGCCCAGCGTCACATCGCGATGGCAGGCGAGCTGATGAAGCGCGACCGGATCCAACTGCCGGACCGCAACCTTGCCTACCTGGAGGAGGGCACTGCTGAATTCGAGGCTTACATCCGGCAGTTGCGATGGGCGCAGCGCTACGCACTGCTGAACCGCGAGGAAATGATGGACCGAGTGGTCGGTTGTCTCTCGGATTTCCTCGGCGTCGAGGTGGTCGAGCAAGAGCGGATCAACTGCCACCACAACTTCACTCAGCTCGAGCAGCATTTTGGCACGACCGTCTGGGTGTCGCGGAAGGGTGCCATCGAGGCTGGAGCGGGGCAGCCAGGCCTAATCCCGGGTTCGATGGGCACGGCCTCCTATGTGGTGGCTGGCAAGGGAAACCGGGCTTCCCTGAACTCGGCACCGCATGGAGCGGGCCGGGCCTTCTCGCGGTCGCGGGCTCGCAAGACCTTCACCCATGCGCAGCTCCGTGAGGCGATGGCGGGCATTGAGTTTCGTGACACTGAGGCCTTCCTAGATGAGATTCCGGCGGCATACAAAGACATTGATGTCGTCATGGCGGATGCCGCTGATCTTGTGTCGGTACGCCACACGCTGCGTCAGCTTGTCAATGTGAAGGGCACCTAGCTCAGACTCCGATGGAAACGTGCGACGTTCTCATTGTTGGAGGGGGCTGTGGCGGGGTGGCCGCCGCGCTGGCCGCTACCCAGCTGGGCATGCGCGTCGTGCTGACCGAGAGCACCAGCTGCGTCGGCGGACAACTAACCAGTCAGGCAGTGCCGCCCGATGAGCATCCCTGGGTGGAGACAACAGGCGTTACTCGCACATACCGGGAGCTGCGCGACCGAATTCGACGGCACTACCGGCAGACAAGAGCGCTGACCGACGCGGCCCTGGCCGAGCCGGCGTTCAACCCCGGCCAAGCCTGGGTCAGCAACCTCAGCGCTGAGCCGCCCATTTTTCTCCACGCGCTCACCGAGATGCTGGCGCCTTGGCGGCAGTCCGGGCAACTGCGAGTCCTCACCAATCACTCAGCTATTGCCGCGGAGGTTGACCGCGACCTCGTACGGGCCGTGACGTTCGCACGCTTTCAGGGTGCGGAGTTGACGATCAGCGCGTCGATTGTCCTCGATGCCACCGAGGAAGGGGACCTGCTGCCACTGACCGGGTGCGAGCACATCATCGGGGCGGAGAGTGCCGACGAAACCGGTGAATTGCACGCATCTCCCCGCCCAGATCCGACCGATCAGCAGGCGGTGAGTTGGTGCTTCGCGCTGGAGCGCCGCCCCTCAGGTGAACATCACGTCATAGAGCGTCCAGAGTCGTATGAGTTTTGGCGGACTTATCGCGCACAGCATTGGCCAGGGCCGCAACTGGGCTGGGTGAGCAGCGAGCCAGAAACCGGCAGGCCGCTCGCCCGTCCGCTGTTCGACGCGGATCAGCAGGACTTGTGGACATTTCGCCGAATCAGGTACGGCGGCCACTACCGATCTCCGGTCACCGACGTCAGCTTGGTCAATTGGCCGCAAGTCGACTATTGGCTGGCGCCACTGCTCGACGTGCCGGCCGAACAACGGGAGCAGGCGCGGCGAGGCGCTCATGACCTGTCGTTGTCCTTCGTCTACTGGCTTCAGACCGAGGCTCCACGCCCGGATGGCGGCGCCGGCTACCCCTGGCTGCGACTCTGTCCCGACATCCTCGGCACTGCCGATGGTATGGCCGAAGTGCCATACGTCCGGGAGAGTCGGCGGATCCAGAGCGAATTCACCGTCGTCGAGCAGCACATCGGCGTCGTGGCCCGGCCCGGCGCGGACAAAGCTGAGGAATTCCGAGACACCGTGGGCATCGGATGCTACCGAATCGACCTCCATCCCAGCACCAGCGGGCGCGGATACCTCGATATCGCAACGTATCCCTTCCAGATCCCGCTGGGTGCCCTGTTGCCTCGCCGGCTCGAAAACCTGCTTGCCGGCGGAAAGGCCCTGGGAGTAACCCACATCACGAACGGGTGTTACCGCCTGCATCCGGTGGAGTGGAACGTCGGCGAATCCGCGGGCGCCCTCGCTGCATTCAGCCTGAGTCATGGGATCCCACCCCGGGCGGTGCGCCAACGCCCGCAGCTGCTTGCCGATTTCCAGGCTGTGCTGAACCTCCTCGGGATCCAGCTGCGTTGGGCGTCACATCTTCAGACGATGCGCCGCTGAATCTGATCCGGTTCGATGGGTAACCCTGAAAGAACCCCCATCGTTCGCCCACACCTTCCATTAGTGAAAGTCCAGCTTTACATTTGTGACATGACTGCACCAGAAATGACTGCGATCCTGGAAGAACTTGCCGCAGGCCGCATTGACGCCGCAGAGGCGTCCCGCCGAATCGACGCTCTCAAGGCGGCAGAAGCGCAAGAGGGCGCGGCGGAACCAACAAATGACCAACTGGCCGCGGAGGCAGCAGACACTGGAACCGATGCCTGGGCATCCGAAACCGACCGGCCCGAGCAGGCCACGTATCGAACGGAGAATTTCCGCGAGCCAGAGCCCGAGCCGGAACCCGAACCGGCCAATGATCCAGTGCGCAAGGTCAACACCAACGGAGTGGAACGCATTTCGATCCGCGCTATCGGCCGCCGGGTGAGGATTGTGGGGGAGACCTCGGTAGCGACGCTGTCCGCTGACGGCCCGCATGTGCTTCGGCGCAACGGCTCAGTGCTCGAGGTTTCCAGCGATGGCGAATTCGGCGCGTCTCTCGACGGCTTCAGCATTCTCCGTGCTCCTCGCAGCCTGGACGACTTCCGGGCCCTCGGATTGGGCAAGGAGCTGTTCCTCCGGATCAATCCCAACATCGTTGTGGATGTCGAGGTAACGGCCGGCAGCTTGAATACCGAGCGGCTGCCGCGTCTGGGCAAGGTCCGAGTCACGGCCGGCGGCGCGAAGCTGCTCGACATTACCGAGATCAACGATGCCTTGGTCCAAGCGGGACAGGCCACGATCTCGGGAACGTTCCGGACGGGTCGCAACCGGATCCGCGCCGAGTCGGGATCCCTGTCTATAACTCTGCAGGATGACTCGGACGTCACCGTCAAAGGCGAGGCACAGCTCGGCAAGGTGAATTGGACAGGTGGGCACTCCGGGGCTGGCGACGAGGTCGTGATGGGCAACGGCAGCGCAAAGCTGGACGTCGAAGTGGTCATGGGCTACGCCGCCGTGCAGGTTGGCTCGAAGCAGGCCGAAACCGCAGCCTCGTGACGGCCCGCGCCGGCCACGAGCGCGGCTTTCGTTCCGATCAGGACCGTACCCTGCACCATGCCCCGCTCGACTGCCCAGTTTGTGGCGGTCAGCTGGCCATCACTCGGCTTGGCTGCGGCTCGTGCGGCACTGAGCTGGCGGGCGTCTTCGCGACCTGTGAGTTCTGTGCGCTGAATGACAAGGAGACGGAGATGCTTCGGGTCTTCCTTGCCTCCCGCGGCAACCTTCGGGAGGTCGAGAAGCACCTCGGCGTGTCCTATCCGACCGCGCGGCTCCGTTTCGCAGAACTATTGGAGAAACTGGGGCTCGGCGCAGCGCCCGAGCCCAACCCGACGCTGACCCGTGATCAAGTCCTGTCCGAGGTGGCAGCCGGAGCGCTTAGTCCCGCCGAAGCAGAGAAACTGATCGCCGAACTGGACTGAGCAACGACGCGCTTAGAACGGCTCGACCTTGATCACTGTGACGTTGATGGAACGGCCGTTGGGGGCGACGTAGGAAGCTGCATCGCCTTCCTTCTTGCCCAAGATAGCGGTGCCGAGTGGAGACTGAGGGCTGTAGACATTGGTGGTATCGAAGCCTTCATCAAGGCCCAAGAGCTCCCGTGAGCCAAGGACGAAGGTGTCGGTGTCGGATTCATCACCGTCGAAAGCGACAGTTATCCGCGTGCCAGGTGCTACTTCGCCGGCCGCTGTCGGAGCCTGTCCGACCTGGGCTCGACTCAGCATGTCGGTAAGTTGGCGGATTCGTGCTTCCTGGTGACCTTGCTCGTCTCGGGCGGCGTGGTAGCCGCCGTTCTCGCTCAGGTCGCCCTCTGCTCGTGCTTGAGCGATCTTCTGCGCGATTGCGGCACGCCCGGGCCCCGAGAGTTGATCGAGTTCGATTTTGAGCTTGTCGTACGCCTCTTGGGTCAGCCAGATCGCCTGCGACGAGTTCTCAGACATCCGGAAATCTTATCAAGCAGTGACAGGCCGAATTTCGCCCGAAATGTCATACGACACTGCAACCTCGCACCTCCGCCGAGACCGCGCGGCGCAATGTGATCAATGTAACGTTCAGGTCGATCGTGCGGGTCTCGCCGGGTGGCACTGCCACCTCCTGTTCGCCAACGACCTGGTAATCGCTCGCTTGGGCCACAAGCCGGCAGACGACCGCAACGGAAGGATTCGTCCGATCGACGTGAAGCGTGACGTCGATATTGGTGTCACTTTCGATTTGGAACGCCGCAACCTCGGCGGCCGCCGGCGGATGGGCGCGTTGCCAGGCAGTTGTCACCAGCCACGTCCCAGCTAGCAATGCGACAACAGCCACGATGGCAACGACGAGGGGACGCGGCATGCGTGAGTGGGGATAGCGGCGTCTTAGCCGCGCGGCCACAACCTCCCTCGAGTCCTCTGTCACCTCGATATTGTCCGCCTTCCCGGCTCGCGCGATCTGTCTTCGTGGCTCGCTCGCGCGGATGTCACGATTGAACACATGAGACATCCGGCGCTGCGGACCGACGCCGAAGGTGAACGTCTGCGGCTGCTGCACGTGCATGCGCATCCGGACGACGAGTCGAGCAAGGGCGCAGCTACCACCGCCAAGTACGTCGCCGAGGGTGTGGATGTCGTCGTGGCGACCTGTACCGGAGGTGAGCGGGGCTCGATCCTGAACCCGGCCATGGATCGACCCGACATCCTTGCCAATCTCAGCAAGATCCGCCGCCAGGAGATGGACCGGGCGCGTGAGATCCTCGGTATCACCCAGGTCTGGCTTAGCTTCGTCGACTCCGGCCTCCCTGAAGGTGATCCGCTGCCGCCGCTGCCCGACGGCTGTTTCGCGCTGCTCGACGTTTCGGTCGCGGCGGCGCCGCTTGTCGAATTGATCCGCAGCTTTCGGCCGCATGTCGTCACCACCTACGACGAGAATGGCGGCTATCCACATCCCGATCACATCATGTGCCATAAGATCACGGTTGCCGCGTTCGACGCGGCGGCTGACCCAAAGGCCTATCCCACCCTGGGCGAACCCTGGCAGCCCAAGAAGCTCTACTACCAGTTCGCATTTCACCGGGAACGCATGGTCGCGCTGGATCGGGCGATGAGTGAACGAGGTCTTGAGTCGCCGTACGCCGACCGGCTCAAGGACTGGCCGACTGACCCGGATCACGCGGCTCGGCTCACCACCCGAGTTCCGTGCGCCGATTACTTCGATGTGCGAGACCGCGCGTTGCTCGCGCATGCCACGCAGGTGGATCCGGAGGGCCCATGGTTCTCTGTGCCACTGGAAGTCCACAAGGTCGTCTGGCCCACCGAGGACTGGGAGCTGGTGCGCACGCTGGTCGACACCACCGTTCCCGAAGAGGACCTCTTCGCGGGCATCGCCATTGAATCGCGAGCGATGGCCCGCGCGTAGAGTGACGATATGACCTACCTGGTCGCCCTCGACGTCGATCCGAGTACGGCCCGGCCGGGATGGGCAGCGGTGGTCGTCGTGGTCCTGCTGGCGATCGCACTGGTCTTCCTGTATCTGAGCATGCGGCGGCAGTTCCGCAAGATCAATGTCGGGCCTTCGGATGAGCGGTCAGCCAGCTCCATGGACGCGTCGGCACCCAAGCCGCCCGACGAAATGGTTTGACGTCCAAGGGATGACCGGACGCAATCACCTGAACGCATCGACCAGTCCCTACCTTTTGCAACACGCCGACAACCCGGTGCACTGGTGGCCCTGGTCCGATGAAGCCTTCGCCGAGGCCGCCGCGCGTGGCGTGCCAGTGTTCCTCTCCGTCGGGTATGCGGCCTGCCACTGGTGCCATGTCATGGCGCATGAATCGTTCGAAGACGAGACCACGGCTAAGTTGATCAACGATAACTTCGTGGCGATCAAGGTCGACCGCGAAGAGCGACCAGATGTGGATGCGGTCTATATGCAGGCCACACAGGCCATGACTGGCCACGGCGGGTGGCCGATGAGCGTTTTCCTGACTCCCGATCGACGGCCGTTCTACGCGGGTACTTACTTTCCTCGCACGGCGCGAAACGGCATGCCCTCGTTCGCCCAGGTCGTGACGGCGGTGGCGGAGGCATGGCGTGATCGGCGGGCCGAAATCAACGACAGCTCGGCCCAGATCGTTGATCAACTTGCCAAGCTGGGTGTCGACGGCGGTGGTTCCGCCGACATCGAGCTGGCCGCTGTCATCGCCGAGCTGAAGCGCTCCTACGATCCGGCCAACGGCGGGTTCGGTCGAGCGCCGAAGTTCCCGCCGTCGATGGTTCTCGAGGCGCTGCTCCGGCTGGGTGGCACGGACGCCATGATCATGGTCGACCGGACCTGCGAGGCGATGGCCCGCGGCGGTATCCATGATCAACTCGGCGGCGGCTTTGCCCGTTATAGCGTCGATGAGCGCTGGATCGTGCCGCACTTTGAAAAGATGCTCTACGACAACGCCCTGTTGCTCGGCGTCTACGCCCATTGGTGGCGACGCACGGAGTCGTCTCTCGCACGCCGAGTAGTAACCGACCTGGTTGGTTGGTTGCTGCGCGAAATGCGTACCGAACAGGGCGGCTTTGCCTCCAGTCTGGACGCTGATTCGTTTGATGATCAAGGCCGCCATCGCGAGGGCGCCTTCTACGCATGGGACCGTGGCCAGCTCAATTCGGCCCTCGGAGCCGAGGACGGCGCATGGGCTGCCTCCGCCTTTTCGGTTACTGAGCAAGGGACCTTCGAGGACGGCTTGTCGACACTCCAGCTGCTGGCCGATCCGGATACCGCACGGCTGGCTGACATCCAGGCCAGATTGTTCGCCGTTCGTGAGCAGCGAGCACGCCCCGGTCGCGACGACAAGGTCGTCGCCGCTTGGAATGGTTGGCTGATCTCCTCGCTCATCGACGCCGCAATGATCTTCGGGGAGCCGGCATGGTTGAACTCTGCGCGCGTCGCTGCCCAGTTGCTGTGGCGGGTCCACTGGATAGACGGGCGGCTCCGCCGGACATCCCGCGACGGCCAGGTGGGGTTGGCGCCAGGAATTCTTGAGGACTATGCGGCAGTGGCCCAGGCATTTGTCGGCTTGGCTGCGGCGACGGCAGAACCGGCGTGGCTCGAACACGCCCGCGAATTGATCGAAGTGATCTTGGGTCAGTTTGACGACGGCGCTGGTGGCTTCTTCGACACAGCCGCCGACGCCGAGCAGCTTTATGCCCGTCCCCATGATCCGACCGACAACGCCACACCATCGGGTTTGAGTGCGACCGTGCACTCGCTCCAGGCTTTCGCCCGACTCACCGGGGAGGACGTCTATGCGGCGCGCGCCGAGGACGCTGCGGGTACGGCAGGTCAGCTGATTGCCCGCGCGCCCCGGTTCGCCGGCTGGCTACTCGCCGATGCCATCAGTCGGACGCCCGACCACGCGCCCGTGCAGATCGCCATCCTCGGGCCGAATGACGACGTGGCGACGACCGAGCTGATACGGACGGCGCATCGGACAGCGCCCGCCGGCTCGGTGATTGTGGCGGGCGAGCCCGATCAGGCAGGGTTCGAGCTGCTGGCCGACCGTCGTTTGATTGATGGACGGCCGACGGCATACGTGTGTCAGCACTTCGTCTGCAAGCTGCCGGTCACGTCCCCCAGTGATCTTGCCGCCCAGCTGGGACGTCAGGCAGCGGCGTAAGTAGCCATTGAAATCGCGACGTAGTGGAAGACGAAGCCCGCGATCGTACAGGCGTGAAAGATCTCGTGAAACCCGAACCATCGGGGCGAAGGGTCTGGTCGTTTGGCGCCGTAGACGAATGCCCCCGCTGTGTAGCAGACACCGCCGCCGATGATTAGCAGAAGGATGACCAGACCTCCGTTGTGGAGGAATTCGCCGAGCCAGCCAAGCGCGGTCCAACCCATGACGACGTAGAGCAGGGTATAGAGCCAGCGGGGTGCACCGAACCAGAAGAGCCGGAATAGAAGGCCGGTCAGCGCCGCCGTCCAGATCAGGGTCAGCAAGACGACCCGTGAGGTACCAGTGAGCAGCAGCAGCGCCAACGGTGTGTACGTGGCGGCGATGAAGACGTAGATATTGGCATGATCGAGTCGGCGCAGCACGGCATGACCTCGCCGTCCCCAAGTGAAGCGGTGATAAATGCCGCTGGTGCCGAACAGCAAGACGGAGGCGGCGACGAAGAGAGCCCCGCCCACCACGCCGGCCCCAGTGGGCGCCAGGCTGATCAGCACAATGCCGGCGACCAGGGCAAGTGGCGCTGCACCGGCGTGCAGCCAGCCACGCAAGCGAGGCTTCACCTGACGGACGAGCTCGTCAAGGGGATCAGGGGGCTGCCCAACCGATGTCTGGGTGCTCTGGACCGTCTTGCTCATCTGGACTCCCACATCCGGGCACTTTGGCCGCCGTAAGTTACGCGCGGGTAGGTTGACGCTAGTTCATGATCATGGTCGGCTCAAGCAGGGACCAGGAGATACGCTGCCCATCGTGGCTCCATTCGAGCGGCTCCGTGACTTGCTGGACCGCTTCCATCCGTACGGCCTGCTGTACGCCACGTATGAACACCGGCTGATCGCCGAGCTCGATCGCTCGCGGTTGCCGCGGCATGTCGCGGTGCTGGCCGACGGCAATCGGCGCTGGGCCCGGACCAATGCACCTGGCCAGCCGCTGGTTGCTGGCTACCAGGCAGGTGCCGACAAGCTCAAGGAGTTCGTCGAGTGGTGCGACGAGCTGGGCATCCCGACTGTCACGCTGTGGGTGTTATCCACCGACAACTTCTCCCGGAGCAGCGCCGAGGAGATTGGGCCGCTGCTCGGAGTGATCGAGAACCTGGTGGCCGAGCTGGCTGCTACGGAACGCTGGCGGATCCATCCAGTTGGAGCACTCGACCTGTTGGCCGCCGAGTCGGCAGAGATCTTGAAAGCCGCCGATCGCGATACCGCCCACCTCAACGGCATGCAGGTCAACGTCGCCGTGTCGTACGGCGGCCGGCACGAATTGCGCGATGCGGTCCGGTCACTGCTGGCCGAGCACGCGGCGAACGGCACGCCGATCGAGGAGCTAGCTCAGACGCTCGACATCGAACACATCGCTGAACATCTCTACACCGCCGGTCAGCCGGATCCTGACTTGATCATCCGCACATCAGGCGAGCAACGACTCAGCGGCTTTTTGATGTGGCAGTCCGTGCACAGTGAGTTCTACTTCTGCGAAGCCTTGTGGCCCGACTTCCGCAAGGTGGATTTCATCCGGGCCTTGCGCTCGTACGGGCAGCGCGAGCGCCGCTTCGGCCAGTAGCCGGGGCCTGCAGTTTCCCACGTAAACATGGGATTTCGGCACTTTACCTATGAAGTTACGTGGGTAAAGTGCCGGTTTCCCACGTAAACGTGGGAAACCGACGGGCGGCTTACATCGCGGCGTGGCTCTTCCGTCACGGCCGGGAAGCGTCGTACCGTCGGAATGCGGGACGCGGAAATGCGGCCCGCCCGGGAGGCGATGGATGCACCGTCAACCGACGGGCAGCTGGCTCGGATCGACCTCGATCCGACGATCCACCCGGCCAACCACTTAACCGTGGGGCCGGGCGCGGGGGCGTGCGGCTGCACAGAAGGGCAGATCGTGTCTTCGGATCCAAGCCGCCGCACATATGTCCTCGACACCTCCGTACTGCTCAGTGACCCGCATGCTCTCCGCAGATTCGCCGAGCACGACGTCGTGCTACCTGTTGTGGTGATCACGGAGCTGGAGGCAAAGCGGCATCACGCGGAACTCGGCTACTTTGCCCGCACGGCCCTGCGGCACCTTGACGACCTTCGGCTCTTGTACGGCCGCCTCGACGCCCCGATCCCGGTCAACGACATGGGTGGCACTGTCCATGTAGAGCTCAACCACGCAGACGCCTCGGCGCTCCCCGACGGCTTCCGTCTGGGCGACAACGATTCGCGAATCCTGGCCGTCGCCTTGAACTTCGCCGCCGAGGGGCACGATGTCACCCTGGTCTCCAAGGATCTGCCGATGCGGGTCAAGGCCTCGGCGGTTGGGCTCGCTGCCGAAGAGTACCGGGCCGAGATGGCGGTCGAGGCCGAGTGGTCGGGCATGGCCGAGGTGGACGTGGAACCCGCGCAGCTAGACGAGTTCTATGACACTGGCAAGCTCGATCTTGAACAAGCGCGCCAACTGCCCTGCCACACGGGCGTTGTCGTGATTAGCAGCAGCGGCTCGGCTCTAGGCCGGGTAACTCCGGCCAAAGAACTGAAGTTGATCAAGGCCGATCGAGATGCATTCGGGATCCATGGTCGCTCGGCAGAGCAGCGGGTGGCCTTGGACCTGCTGCTCGACTCCAGCGTCGGTATCGTCTCGCTCGGCGGCCGCGCCGGTACAGGCAAATCTGCGCTCGCACTGTGCGCGGGTCTCGAGGCGGTTCTCGAGCGGCATCAACACTCGCGAGTCGTTGTATTCCGGCCCTTGTACGCCGTGGGCGGACAGGAGCTCGGCTACCTGCCCGGCAGCGAGGGGGAGAAGATGGCGCCGTGGGCACAGGCTGTTTTCGACACCCTTGGCGCCGTGACATCGAAGGTGGTCATCGAGGAAGTCGTGCAGCGCGGACTACTCGAGGTCCTACCGCTCACCCACATCCGCGGTCGATCCCTGCACGACGCATTCGTGATCGTCGACGAGGCGCAGAGTTTGGAGCGCAACGTGTTGCTCACTGTGCTCAGCCGCGTGGGGCAGGACTCCAGAGTCATCCTGACCCACGACGTTGCTCAGCGAGACAACCTCCGCGTCGGCAGGCACGATGGCGTCGTTGCCGTAGTCGAGAAGCTCAAGGGTCATCCGCTGTTCGGCCACGTCACTCTGCGCCGCTCGGAACGCTCGCCGATTGCTGCATTGGTGACTGAGATGTTGGAGGAGGTCGCGGTTTAATTTCCGCGAACAAACCACTTCGACAACTGGTCTTAGCAAGGTTTCATTTCGATAACGCGCTGTGGCATGGTTTTGTGCCGTGCGTCGAATGGTGTCACACACCATCGCGGGGGTCGGCTTCACAGCATTCGTCGTCACTACCGCGATCGTCGGTCTGAGCAGTCCTGCGGGGCAGCAGGTGGCCGTCGCTGAGCCCGTGCTGGCGACTCCTGCCGTGCCCTCAGTCGAGTTGACCTCTGCTTCCGAAGATGATCTTGCGGCAGCGGCCGCCCGAGCCGCAGAACAGAGCGCTGAACAAGCGAAGCTCGCCGCCACAGCAGCGAAGCTGTCCAGCCAACGCGCGAAAACGTTGGCCCGGCGTGGCAAGTCCGTCACAGCACAAGAAGCGAAGCTGAAAGCCGCTGCGGCGAAGGCCGCGGCTGAACGGGCACGGGCCAGAGCTGCGGCGCTCAAGGCTGCAGCCGAGAGAGCAAGGGCCGAGGCCGAGCGGTTGAAGGCCGAGGCCGAGGCCGCCGCCCAACGGCGCAGGGCACTGGCTAATCGTGGTTACTTACCCGGGACGACCGATCCACGGGAAATCGCCCGCCAGATCATGCAGAACAAATACGGGCTTGGGCCGAGCCAATTCTCATGCTTCGACAACATCATCATGCGCGAGAGCAAGTGGGACGTGCACGCGACTAACCCAAGCTCGGGTGCCTACGGAATTCCTCAGGCTCTGCCCGGATCGAAGATGGCGACCATCGCCCCCGACTGGCATGACAACCCGGCGACGCAGATCATCTGGGGCATCGAATACATGAACAATCGGTACGGCAGTCCGTGTGAAGCCTGGGCCTTCAAGAGCGCGCACGGCTGGTACTAGTAGATAGGAACCCGCTCCGGCGCCTTGCGGGCAAGGGCTAACTCACTGCGGCGGCCTGGTCATCGCTAGTACGTCCAGCGCTGCATCTAGTTGATCTTCAGTGAGTTTGCCGTCGGCGACGAAGCCGGACTCGATAACGACCTGGCGGATTGTTTTGTCCTCCTTGAGCGCCGTCTTCGCCACCGCGGCGGCGTTCTCGTAACCGATATAGCGGTTCAGGGACGTGACGATCGAGGGTGACGATTCGGCCAGCCAGCGGCAGTGCTCGACGTCGGCAACTATGCCAATTACGCAGCGGTCCGCAAGCAGCCGGCACACATTTGCCAGCAGCCGAATGGATTCGAGCAGGTTGCGTGCCATCATCGGCAGCATCACGTTGAGCTCGAAGTTGCCCGAGGCGCCGGCGAACGCGACTGCGGCGTCGTTACCGATCACCTGAGCACAAACCATCGTGGTCGCCTCACAGATCACCGGATTGACCTTGCCGGGCATGATCGACGAACCTGGCTGCAGATCCGGGACCGCGATCTCGCGCAGCCCCGCCGTGGGTCCCGAACCCATCCAGCGCAAATCGTTGGCGATCTTGTACAGACTGACCGCAATCGTCCGCAATGCACCCGACGCCTCGACCAAGCCATCCCGCGCGCCCTGCGCTTCGAAGTGATTCCGCGCCTCTGTCAACGGCAGACCGGTCTGGTCGGCGATGATCGAAATGACTGACGTCGCGAAGCCGGGAGGAGCGTTGATGCCCGTACCGACAGCGGTGCCGCCCAAGGGGAGTTCGGCCACTCGAGGGATCGCCGCCTGAATCCGATCGATGCCGTGGTGCACTTGAGCGGCGTAGCCCCCGAACTCCTGTCCGAGAGTCACCGGAGTCGCATCCATCAAATGCGTCCGGCCGCTCTTGACCACCTCGACGAACTCCACGGCCTTGGCGCTCAAAGCTGCCTCCAAGTGCTGCAGCGAAGGGATCAACGTCTTGATCATGCTTTGCGTCGCGGCGATGTGGATAGCGCTGGGAAAGACGTCGTTGCTGGATTGGGAGGCGTTCACATGATCATTGGGGTGCACCTGAGCGCCAAGCATTTCCGAGGCAAGTGAGGCGATTACCTCGTTGGCGTTCATGTTGGAAGACGTGCCGGAGCCCGTCTGGAAGACGTCGATCGGGAATTCGCCAACATGATCGCCCGCAGCGAGCGTCTCCGCCGCAGAGACGATCGCTGACGCCTGCTCGGCTTCCAGCACGCCCAGCTTGGCGTTCACCTGGGCTGCGGCTCCCTTGATTAAACCGAGGGCTGCAATGAGCGCGGGGTCGATCGGCAGGCCGGAGATGGGGAAATTTTCGACGGCACGTTGGGTCTGCGCCTTGTACAGGGCGTGCGTGGGCACCCGGACCTCGCCCATGGTGTCGCGTTCGATGCGGTAGTCCTCCGGCATGCGCTCATTCTCGTCTAGCGGGACCTCACCGGCTCAACAGCCCGACGCAATGTGTAGATCACGTGGTGGAGGCGGCGCTCGCCGCGTTGGCTCTCGATGGGCAGAGCCTGGACCGCTGGGCCAAGTTGACGCAGGGTCGCCTCCAGCGAGGGTGTCTTACCCTGGCACCAGATCGCGAGCAGCCCTCCGGGCGTTAGCTGCTCAGACGCCGCGGAAAGCGCGGGTGCGCTGTACAGCAAGGCGTTATGCGAATGGATCGGAAAGTCGGGGCCGTTGTCGACGTCGAGCAGGATCGCGTCCCACGGCCCACGCGGCACATCGAGTCCTGAGGGTGTCGAAGGACGTAGCACTACCTCTGCGATATCGCCGACGTACAGCCGCACCCGCGGGTGTGCCGCAACCCATTGCAGCATCTGGGTGCGACCGCTTTTGGCCCATTCGACCAGGCACCCTTCGACCTCGACGATGTCGAGTCGGCCGATGGGGTTGCTCAGCGCTGCAGCAGCTGTATAGCCAAGACCAAGGCCACCCAGCAGCACCCGGTTTGATCCGGCGGCCAATCGGCCCAGCTCCTGCTCGCTGCCGGTCTCGATGGAGTCCATGGCAAAGGCACCGTTGACGATAAGCTCGTCGGTCACAGCCGCTGCTTCCACCCGGCGCCGCAGGATCACCTCGCCCCGCACGGAATCGGCTCGGGCGATGATCGTCGCCGGCTCCATCGGGCCATCGTAGAGATCTGGGAAGATTAATTAGTGGCACGTGTTCGCAAGCCGGCAACCACCGGGGACCTGATCCGTTCGCTTGTGGTGATCTTGATCCCGTTGGTCGTGCTGACCGTGCTGTTCACCAACCTTCCGAAAGATCATCCGGTACAGGTTGTCGACCCGCAACCCGTGCTGGCCACGGCGCGCAAGGAATCCCCATATCCGGTCCTGGCGCCGGTTAACCTACCCAAGGACTGGCGGCCGACCCGGGTTGACTGGGTGCGCACCGGTGAACCGTACTTGAACGGTGAACCTTCGGTCCGCAACCTGTGGCGACTCGGCTATCTGGATCCTGACGACGTCTACATTGCAGTCGTCCAGGGCGATCGGAGGCCGGATGATCTGATTTCGGCCGAGACGCGCGAAGGCGTTCCGGATGGACAGAGCACGATAGCCGGCCAGACTTGGGAGCGGCGGGTGAGCCCGGATGATCGCACCCGTTCCCTGATAAGAACCGATCCATCCGTGACCACGATTGTCGCCGGCGATGCGTCATACGCGGGATTGGAGGCCTTCGCCGCGACCTTGACGACGACCTCCTAGGGCTCGGTCTCGGCAGCGCCGGCGTTCTTCCGAGCGGCCGCAATCCGAGCGCGGGCACCGTCGAGCCACTCTTGGCAAATTGCGGCAAGCTGCTCGCCCCGCTCCCATAACGCAAGCGATTCTTCCAACGGTGCTCCGCCAGATTCCAACCGCTGGACGACCGAGATCAACTCGTCTCGGGCCTGCTCGTAGCTCAACTGGTTGTGATTGGACGTCGTCACGCCGGTGCTCGCTGACTTAAGCTGGCTGGGTCGTCAGGCGCAACCGCGGTGACCGAGGTCAGCGCCTCACCGTCCAATAGCCGGGCCTTCAGCTGGTCACCCACCGAAAGCCGGGCCACCGACGTCACTGCATGCCCCTTGGTATCGACCAAGATCGAATAACCTCGCTCCAGTGTCGCGCGAGGCGAGATTGCCCGAACCTGGGCGAGCCGGTGGGCCACCACCGTTGACTCCTGCTCCACCCGCGCCGACAACGCCCGCCGGGCACGATCTCGCAGAACCTGTACCTGCTCGTAACGAACGGTGAAGCTGGCCGTCGGGTCGGCGAGCACTGGCCGGGTTCGCAACGCCGTCAAGCGCTCCTGCTCGGACCCCAGAAGGTTGATCATGGACTGGTCAAGCCGGCGCCGCAGAAGCGTGAGCTGGGCGAACTCGTCGGCGACGTCTGGCACGACGCGCTTTGCGGCATCAGTCGGCGTGGACGCGCGGACGTCGGCGACCAGATCGAGAATCGGGCTGTCGGACTCGTGCCCGATGGCACTGACCACAGGCGTACGGCAGGCAAAGACGCTGCGGATCAGGCCTTCGTCGGAGAACGGCAACAGGTCCTCAAGCGATCCGCCTCCACGGGCAATCACGATCACGTCGACCTGCGGGTTGGCGTCCAACGCCCGGACGGCGTCCATTAGCTGGGCCGCGGCCTGCAGACCCTGAACCAGTGCGTGCCGGGTGATGATCCGTGCGGCCGGCCATCGGCGACGGGCGTTCTCGATCACGTCGCGCTCGGCAGCGCTGCCGGCGCCAGTGATCAAGCCAATCCCGCGCGGCAGGACGGGCAGCCGTTGCTTGCGAGCCGGATCGAACAGTCCCTCGGCCTGAAGCAGCCGCTTCGTCTGCTCCAGTTGGGCCAGCAGCCGGCCTTCACCGACTGGGGTGATGGCATCGCAATAGAACGTGAACTGACCTCTCGCCTCGTAGAACGCCGGCTTGAGACGGGCGACCACGGTTGCGTTCTCGTTCAGCGGGCCAGCTGAGTCCAGCGTGGCAACCGAGGTCCGAACGCTGGCCGATACCTGGGCCAGTCGATCACGGAATGTCAGAAAGATGCTCGACGTGCCGGCGCGGCGGTTGATCTCGATGAGCTGAGCCTCTACCCAGATAGGCCCAAGCCGGTCGATCCACTGCCGGACGAGTGACAGCACGCGGCCCAGCGGTACCGGATGTTCCGGCGAGGACTCCAGCGCCATAGGCGCGAGCTTACGATGCCGGCTTGCTCGCGAGGTGGGACATCCGCGTCGACCAACCTAAACTTAGGTCCCGTGCCTGCGACTCCTCACTCCAATGCACCTGACCCGGTGACCGGGAGACGGGTGGTAGTGGCGGCGCCGCGTGGCTATTGCGCCGGTGTTGATCGTGCAGTCGTGACGGTGGAGAAGGCGCTGGAGAGATACGGCGCGCCGATTTATGTCCGCAAGCAAATCGTGCACAATCGGCATGTTGTCGAGGACCTTGAACACCGGGGTGCTGTTTTCGTCGACGAGCTCGATGAGATTCCGACCGGTGCCACGGTGGTCTTCTCGGCGCACGGTGTGTCCCCTGCAGTGCACGACGAGGCCAAGTCGCGCGGCTTCAAGGTCATTGATGCCACTTGTCCGCTGGTCACTAAGGTTCACCAGGAAGCCAAGCGGTTCGCTCGCGAGGGCATGGAGATTCTGCTGATCGGGCACGCCAGTCACGAGGAGGTCGAAGGCACGAGCGGTGAAGCCCCCGACCACATCACTGTGGTGGAGTCTCCGGAGCAGGTCGCCGGCGTGCAGGTACGGGATCCGTCTCGGGTGGCTTGGTTGAGCCAAACCACGCTCAGTGTCGACGAGACGTTGGAGACCGTTGACAGGCTGCGAACAAGGTTTCCGCTGTTGATGAACCCGCCGAGTGACGATATCTGCTACGCCACGCAGAACCGCCAGCTCGCCGTGAAGCAAATTGCCCGCCATAGCGATCTGGTGATCGTCGTTGGTAGTGCCAACTCCTCCAATTCCGTTCGGCTCGTCGAAGTGGCACAAGAATCTGGGGCGAAGGCGGCCTACCGGGTTGACAACGCAGCCGAGATCGATCCGACCTGGTTGGACGGCGTTGACAGCGTCGGCGTGACAAGCGGCGCGTCAGTTCCAGATGATCTTGTGCAGGGAGTGCTCGAACTGCTGGAGAGTCACGGATTCCCAACTGCGACCGAGGAGCGCCTCACCGAGGAGTCCTTGGCGTTTGCCCTGCCACCGGAGTTGCGTAGAGATCTTGCCGGCAGCCGTACCGGACCCGGCTAGATGGCTGACAAACCTGCGACGGTGGACGCATACATCGCCGCTCAACCTGCCGATGTCCAGTCTGTTCTGGCCGAGATGCGAAATCGGATTCGTGGGGCTGTTCCGGACGCGGAGGAGGCGATGAGCTACGACATTCCCACCTTTAAGCTCCGCGGAAAGTCCGTAGTTCACATCGCCGCGTGGCAGAAGCACATCAGTGTTTACCCGATTCCTGCCGGAGATGCCGAATTCGAGCAGGAGATCAAGCCGTATCGCGCGGGCAAAGGCACGCTTCGGTTCCCGATCGGCACCTCGTTGCCCTATGAGCTGATCGACCGTGTGGTCGAACTGTTGGTCGCCCAAAGATCGTGACTTCTGACGCCTAGGAAGAGGCTGGCTCCTCTTCGGGCGAATTCGCCTCACTGCCAGCATCAGCATCCACTAAATCGATCAGATCCGGATCCGCTCGAAGCAGATCTTGGCCCTCTGGGATCGCCGTGGCCCGATGCCGGCGTGAATTTCGTCCGACTATCGGCTCCACCTGAACGGCATTCTCAACCAGCTCGCCAGCCGAGATCTGCCTGACCGGATCGTCTACGGACGACAGGCCGACCAGGTCTCGCTCGCTGACCTGGAGGTCGCGGAACTTCCGGGCGCGAACCAGCACAGTGCCCTCGACGGTGGCGATGGTCTCGTTGTAGGCGTTGACCGAGGTACGCAGCGCGCGGCCGAGCTTGTCGAGGCGGTTGCCCATCAAACCCAGCTTCTCGTGGAGCTCACGGCCCAGCTTGAAGACTTCGGCTGCACTCTCGGCAAGGGCGGCCTGCCGCCAGCCGTACGCGACGGCACGAAGCATGGCTATTAGCGTCGTCGGTGTCGCCAAGACCACATCGCGGTTGGCGGCATAGTCGTAAAGGTCAGGAATCAGCTCTAGTGCGGCGGCGAAGAATGCCTCGCTGGGCAGAAACAGCACCACGAATTCCGGAGTGTCCGCCGCCTTCCAGTACTGCTTGGCCGACAGCTGATCAATGTGATGGCGGACGTTGCGCGCGTAGCTGGCTAGGTGCTCAGCCTTGACCTCCTGGTCGTCAGTCTCCTGGGCGTCGAGGAAGCCGGTCAGCGGAACCTTCGAGTCGACGAAAACATACTTCCCGCCCGCCAAGTTGACGCGCATGTCCGGTCGCATCCGTCGATCATCGGCGTGCGCCGTCAACTGCAGGTCGAAGTCACAGCGCTCCACCATGCCGGCGATCTCCGCCGCCCGCTTCAGCTGCGTCTCGCCCCATGCACCGCGAGTCTGGGGCTTGCGGAGCGCGGTGACCAACGTCGCGGTCTCCCGGCGCAAGGTCTCGCCAGTCTCTTGTACCGCCCGCACCTGCGAGCGTAGGTCGGTGGCCATTGCGACCCGCTCCTTCTCGACCTCGGTCAACCGCTTGTCGAACCGCTCCAGGCCCTCTCGCACCGGTGACATGAGCTGCTCGGTGGCCTTCAGCCGGAACTCGGCCTGGGCGTCGGCCGCTCGCGACTGTCGATCAAGCGTTTCGCTCGACAAGATCTTGAACTGGTCGAGCATGTGCTGCCGGTCGGCGGCAATCTCCTTGGCCCGCTCGACTGCCGCATCTCGCTCTGCGGTTGCCTTGGCGACCGCTGCGGACACCTGGGCTGCTTCGGCTTGGGCGGCCGCCGCCTCCGCCCTCGCATCGGCGGTTTCAACCTTCGCCTCGGCGAGATTTGCCCGAAAGTGAGCCGTCTCTTGGCGAGCTTGCGCCGTCTCCGACCGAGCCTGCGCCGCTTCGGCCCGAGCTTGAGCGGCCATGCTGTCGACTCGAGATCGTTCCGATTCGCGGCGGACACGGCCGACCAGCAGACTTACCAGGACCCCGAGAAGGAGTCCGAGCAGCAGTCCGACAATCAGCGCAGTGGCCGTCAAGCCATCCATGTCAGACATGGTGCAGCGGGCTGCCGACAAATCGGGTATGCCGCGCCCAAGCGCAACCTGACATGACCGCAACGCCGCGCCGCTACCGTGTGGAGGGTGGGTTCAGCAAATGATCATGTTCATGATCTTGTCGACTTCGTACAGGCCTCGCCGTCGTCCTACCACGCCACGGCCGAGGGTGCCCGTCGGCTGACTGACGCAGGCTTCGTACTCCAGTCCGAGACGGATACTTGGGACTCCTCGCCCGGAGGCCACTTCCTCATCCGCGATGGAGCTTTGATCGGCTGGCGGATACCGGCCGGCGCCGATGCACTGACGCCGTTCCGGATGATCGGCTCGCACACCGATTCGCCGACGTTCAAGCTCAAGCCGAATCCCGATCTGCACAGCGCTGGCTATGCGCAGTTAGGCGTCGAGATCTACGGCGGTCCGCTGCTCAACTCCTGGCTGGATCGTGAGCTGGGGCTGGCTGGTCGCGTGGTCACCGACGGAGATGTTCGCTTGGTGAGAACCGAGGCGATTGCCCGGATTCCGCAGCTTGCCCTTCACCTTGACCGTGGCGTGAATGACGAAGGCCTGAAGCTGGACCGCCAGCGGCACACCGCGCCGATCTGGGGTACCTTCGGTCGAGAACGCAGCGTCCTTGATCACATCGGCGAGCTGGCCGGGTGCCAGTCCCGCGATATCCTCGGCTTCGACTTGATCATCTTCGATGTCGCGGCGCCAGTGGTCTTCGGTCTGGGCGGAGGTTTCCTGGCGTCCGGCCGGCTCGACAACCTGATCAGCGTCCACGCCGGGATGTGCGCGTTGATCAATGCGGAGGACGTGCCAGCGATCACCCTGCTGGCCGAATTCGATCATGAGGAAATTGGCAGCGAATCTCGATCGGGCGCTTCAGGGCCACTGCTGGCCGATGTGGTCGAGCGGATCACCCGCAGCCTGGGCGCCGATGACGATCAGCGGCATCGGTCGCTGGCTGCAAGTACCTGCCTATCGGCCGACGGGGGACACGGCGTACATCCGAACTATCCCGAAAAACACGACCCGGCGAACCGGCCGATGTTGAACGGCGGCCCGTTGCTCAAGATCAACTCGAATCAGCGATACGCCACCGACGGGACAAGCGCGGCGTTGTGGCAGCGCGCCTGCCGCGATGCCGGGGTAACCGTGCAGCACTTCGTGTCGAACAACACCGTTCCGTGCGGATCGACTATCGGCCCGCTGACGGCCACCCGGCTGGGTGTTCGAACCGTCGACGTCGGTGTACCGCTGCTGTCGATGCACTCGTCGCGCGAACTTGCTGGAGTCGAGGACACAGTGTCGCTGGCGTCAGCCATGGAAGCGTTCCTCGGTCTTGATGCCACCCCCTAGGCTGGTCGCCCGTGGCTTTGTCGATCGGCATCGTCGGTTTGCCCAACGCCGGCAAGTCCACGCTCTTCAACGCGATGACCCGGAATTCGGTACTCGCCGCCAACTATCCGTTTGCCACAATCGAGCCGAACATCGGAGTCGTCGGCGTTCCTGATCCGAGATTGGCCACGTTGGCCGAAATCTCCCGGTCGGAACGCATCGTGCCGGCGACGGTTTCCTTCGTCGACATCGCAGGAATCGTTCGAGGCGCCAGCAAAGGCGAGGGAATGGGCAATGCCTTTCTTGCCCACATCCGCGAGGCAGATGCGATTTGCCAGGTGACCCGGGTCTTTCGCGATCCTGACGTCACCCATGTCGGTGGCACGGTCGATCCGCGGGACGACATCGACACGATCAACACCGAATTGATCTTGGCAGATCTTCAGACGATCGAGCGGGTGCTGCCCCGGCTGGAGAAAGAGGCTCGCATCAACAAGGACAAGCTCGAGGCAGTGAGCGCGATCAGACAGGCGCAGGAGGCGTTGGACAGCGGGCGCACAATCTTCTCTGCCGGATTGGATCGGGCGGCGCTGAAGGAGTTGTTCCTGCTGACCGCCAAACCCTTCCTGTACGTCTTCAACTGTGACTCGGACGAGCTGGCCAATTCGTCGTTGAGGTCAGACCTAGCCGGACTCGTCGCACCGGCAGAGGCGATCTTTCTCGATGCCAAGATCGAATCGGAGCTGGTCGAGATGGAGATCGAGGAGGCTCGGGAATTTCTCGCCGAAATGGGGGTCGCAGTGCCTGGACTTGACGTGCTCGCTCGAGTCGGCTTCGACGCTCTGGGTTTGCAGACGTTCCTGACCTCCGGCCCCAAGGAGTCTCGGGCATGGACGATCCGGAAGGGCGCCACCGCTCCGGAGGCCGCAGGAGTCATCCATACCGACTTCCAAAGGGGCTTCATCAAAGCCGAGGTCGTCTCATTCGAGGATCTTGTCGCTGCTGGCTCAGTGGCCAACGCCCGAGCCAAGGGCAAGGTCCGCCTTGAAGGCAAGGACTACGTGATGGCTGACGGCGATGTCGTCGAGTTCCGGTTCGCTCCCAGTTGACTAGCCACGCTACGATCCGCCCATCCAGCAATCCGGTACAGAAGGAACCACGATGGCGACCAAGGTTTTGACCACTCTTCGAGACGACATCGACGGCTCCAACGCCACCCAGACGATCCGGTTCGCACTTGACGGTGTGGAGTATGAGATCGACCTATCCGATCGCAACGCCAATCGGCTCCGCAATAGCCTCAGCGACTTCATTTCCCATGGCCGGAAGGTAGGAAAACCCGGCCGCAAGTCAACCTCGGCTAGCGCAGTCGACACTAAGGCTGTGCGTGCTTGGGCCAAGTCCGCAGGCATCGACGTGTCGGGCCGCGGCAGGATTCCGGCTGACGTGATCGACAAGTACCGCACCGCTGGCTACTAGATCGCCCATTGCTGGCTGCTCTACGCCATGGAATTTTGTCAGGACTCGTTCAGCGTGGCGCTTTCTCGGCAACCGTGACCGTGACGAATGCTTTGACGATCCGGCCAACGCGTCGCTTACCCGTAGGCGCCCGGGTGAGACCAGCGGGCAACGGTCCGGCCGTCAACTCGTGGAGTTGCTTCCCCTTGAAGTCGTAGATCCGCACCTGGCCGCCTGGGCGCAGCACTCGTACAAAGTCGGCCATGGCACCAGCGGGGTCGGCCCAGTGGTGAGCACTGAAGGTAGAAACCACCGCATCGAAGGCTGCGGATGGGAACGGAAGCTCTTCAGCAAACCCGGCTACAACATTGACCCGGTCGTCCAACCCGGCCTTGCTGGCGTTGGCGCGGGTAAAGGCCACCATGTCCTCTGAAGGATCGACGCCGGTCAGCTGCAGGTCTGGACGGGTATGCGCCAGCTGAACCAGCAACCTTCCGGGGCCAGTACCGACATCGAGCACCGAACTTGTCAATGCGATGCCGGCCGAGATATCGGCCGCAACCGCCCGATAGATGCTTGGCAGCAGCCAGCGCGAGATTCGGTCGTACTGCTTGGCGGTGTTGCCTCGCATGACCGCGTGCGAGCCCGACTGGTGAATGTGCACGATTTCTAGAGTTGCAGACAGGATTCTGGCTACTGTAGCTACGTACCTACTCGGAGGGGCTCTTATGACGACCATGTCGGCGCGCGAGTTCAATCAAGATGTCAGCGCAGCCAAGCGTGCCGCCGCATTTGCTCCGGTGATCATTACCGATCGGGGAAAGCCCGCCTTCGTGCTGCTTTCTTTCGAAGAGTACCGACGACTTACCGGTCAGGAGCGCAATGTCGTCGATTGGCTAGCGATGAGCGATGACATTGATCTTGATGCCGGACGGGTTCGAGTCGAGCTGGCGGTTCCTGACCTGTGACCTTCCTGCTTGACACAAACGTCGTTTGCGAGCTTCGCAAGTCAGAGCCGCGGATTGACAATGCTGTGCTCGAATGGGCGAGCGCCCAGAGCTTGCCAGCCTTGTACCTCAGTGTTCTCACGGTGCTGGAACTCGAGATCGGGGTCGCGCAGGTTGAACGCCGTGATCACGCGCAAGGTGCGCGTCTGCAGGTGTGGCTTACCGATCGAGTGCTGCCGGCATTCGCCCGTCGCATTCTTCCGGTCGATCTGCGGGTTGTTCGACGCTCAGCTGCTCTCCGCGTTGCAGATCCACGACCGGAACGCGACGCCCTCATTGCCGCCACGGCGCTGGTGCACGATCTCGTGGTCGTCACGAAGAACGAGTCCGACTTCAGTTCGCTCGGTGCCCGGAGCTTGAACCCGTGGTCGTTGATACCGAAGTGATCAATAGTAGTCGCGGATATGTTGTTGGCGACCGCCGAACAGAGCATCCCAGTCAAGATCTTGATCGACATTGCCTCCGTGCAGCTGCCCGGATGAGCGCAAGTTTGCGCATGACTGTGCGCCGGCAAAGAGCAGCGCCAGGCCTCGCGGCGTGAAGGTCCGGTCGGCCTGACCATCCGCTGAGCAGGTCGCTGAGCCGTTCGCCACCTCCAGTCGGTACGCGCGGTTGTTCTCCGCCAGCGTGTCTTCAGCCACGGAGAAACTAAGGCCCACTGCCGTTCCCGGCGGATATCGCACGGCGCTCAGCGTCCCACAGATATTCAGGATCTTGAGCATGTACGGCGAGGACTCTGCAATCCGCCACTCCAGCCCCGGAAGGAACAGCCGGACAAGATCATCTCCAGAGGTGCCGATCCGAATCGTCGGCGTCACGCTGACAAAGCTGCCCAGGGCCGAGAGCAGCGCGCGATATCCGTCGGCCGTGGTCGCCAGCAGATCCCCGACCTCGATCATCGCCCTCTCGCCAGAACCTTGGCCACGGCTCCAGGACGCAAAGCCGCAAACCGATTTCCCTTCGTCCAGGGCGAGGGTGACTCCGGTGTAGCTGTCGATGAACTGCTCTGCAGTCGCGGTGAATGCCGAGCCCCGCCTAGTCAACGGGCCGTTCTGAGCGCTGGCCCAAGCGTCATAGATGCCGCGCACGGAATCGAAGTCCGCCGCAGTGGCACGGCGCGTCCGAACGGCATTCGGCTTCCGGACCGCTGTGAGGCCTTGCGTACGTACCTCCACAGCGACATAGTCCGCGATCAGCTCGTAGCCAAACCGGCGATAGATTCCAGCAGCACTGGGAAAGAGGCCGGAAATCACCGCGCCGCGTTCCTTGGCCTGCCCCAAGGTCTCGGCGAACAACGGTGTGAGCAGTCCCTGGCCGCGATACTCGGCCGCCACCGCGACGCCGGCGATGCCACAGGTGGGCAGCCGAACACCGCCGAACCAGGAGTCGAACTCCCGATCCACCATGCGGGCCGCCAGCACGTCGCCATCGAAGGCACCGAACCACGCCCAGCCCGGTTGGTCGACCGACGGCGGTTGCGTCGGCTGGGTGGCCGGTACCCCGAAGGCCTCAACGCCCAACTGCCGCGCCTGCTCAGCGTCACCTGCGGTCAACCTACGTACGGTCCAGCTCACCGCCCTATTCTGTCCGGACCCGGCCCGCCGCCGCTGCGGCCGGGCGGCCGAGGGACGATCAGGGCATGCACCTGGACGGCATGGCGACAAGCCTGCGCCGCCTCGAGGCGGAAGCCCGAGCAGCCCAGCTCAAGATCACCGACACCCTGGTCGAGCTTGATCTGACCGACACGACGGCTGAGACGTTCACCTCCCGAACCACGATCAGCTTTGAGAGCCTGGGCTCCAAGAGCTTCCTTGACTTCAAGGGTCGTGAGCTGGCATCGGCGAGCCTCAACGGAGTAGCCCTGGATTCGTCTTGCTGGCGTGCCGGGCGAATCACACTCAGCGATCTCCAGGTCAGCAATCTCGTTGTCGTCGAAGGCCGGATGAGCTATTCATCCGATGGCGAAGGCCTCCACCGTCACGTCGACCCGCAAGATCAGCGGACCTACCTCTACGCGATGTCCTTTCTCGACGCGGCGCCACGATGGTTTGCCTGCTTCGACCAGCCCGACCTGAAGTCAAGGTATGAGATTCGGTTGCGTGTTCCCAAAGATTGGACGGTGATCGGCAACGGTCCCGCGGAGCGGCTGGACCCGGGATCTTGGCGAATCATTCAGCAGTGCCCGCTCTCTACCTATTTCGTCACCCTGGTGGCCGGCCCGTACGCGTCGGTGGTCGACGAGCACGACGGCATCCGTCTCGGCCTCCATGTTCGCAGGTCGTTGTCGGATCAGCTGTCGGCGCAGGCGGCCGATTTGATCACCGTGACTAAGCAGTCACTCGACTACTACCACCGAATCTTCGGGCGGCGCTATCCGTTCGGCGACTACCACCAAGCCTTTGTGCCCGACTTCAACGCCGGAGCAATGGAGAACCCCGGCTGCGTGACGCTTCGCGACACCTTCATCTTTCGAGGTCGCGCCACCAAGGCAGACCGAACGCGACGCGCAGGTGTTGTCGCGCACGAGATGGCACATATGTGGTTCGGGGATCTGGTGACGATGCGCTGGTGGGACGATCTCTGGCTCAACGAATCATTTGCCGAGTACATGGCGCACCGCTGCTGCACCGAAGCCACCGACTATCCGCTCTGGACGGAGTTCGGCATCGTGCGCAAGGACTGGGGCTCGATCGCTGACCAGGCGCCGTCGACTCACCCGGTAGCTGGGGAGGCGGCGGATGCCACCTCAGCATTGCAGAACTTCGACGGCATCTCCTACGCCAAGGGCGCAGCGGTGATCAAACAGCTGGTCGCCTATCTCGGCGAAGCAGTGTTTTTCGACGGCCTGGACGCCTATTTCGATCGCTACGGCTTTGCTAACGCGGCTTTTCGGGACCTGTTGGATTGCTGGTCAAGATCCGGTGCGATGCGGCTCGATGACTGGGCATCGTCCTGGCTGCGGACCACCGGAATGGACACTCTGGATGTATCGGGCGCGCCGCCGCAGGTCACGATCGGCATAGGTCGGGCCCAGCCCGGTGTGGCAACGCGGACCCACGCGGTAACCGTCGGCACGGTCGACTCCGCTGGGACGTTGGTCGAAGTGGCCGCGATACACGTTGGAGATGCACCAGTTCCTGTGACGGTGCCGCCGCAGGCTCTGCTGGTGGTACCGGACATGCTTGACGCCACTTGGGCCAAGATCAGGTTCGGCCCAGACGGATGGCTGGGCGTCGCTGTTGCGTTGCCGCTTCTTGCGGCGGAGGAGCCATCAGTCGTCGTGTACAACGCCATCCGCGACGCGGTCCGCGACGCCGCCCTGGCACCCGATGCGGCGCTCGACCTGCTGTGTGCCGCACTTCCGTCGGTGAAGTCGGATGTGATCTTGTCCTCGGTGGGCGGATTCGCTAGGGATCAGCTCGCCGGCGCCTATTGCCCGGTACTGATTCGAATGGAGCGGCTGGCTCGTGTCCACCAGTTGGCATTACATTCCCTGGCCGGCAGCCAACCTGGTTCGGACCATCAGCTCACGGCGTTTCGGCTTGCCGTCCGGACATCGCACGACGTGGATCTGCTCCGCGGCTGGTATCGCGGTGATGATCTGCCGACTGGCGTTGAACTTGATCCCGAGGTCCGGTGGGACATCGTCGAGCGCGCGGCCGCCCTCCTTGACGATCCCGGGTGGATCTCCGATGCGCTTGATCGCGATCCCAGCGCTGCCGCGCACCTCCACGCTGCGCGCGCCCGGGCAGCGCTGCCGAGCGATGAGGCGAAGGCGACGGCCTGGCGATTGCTGATGCATCAGTCGGACACTTCCGCGTCCGAGATATACGCGACGGCCGAGGGCTTCTTCCAGCCCACTCAACCTGCCCTCACCGAACCCTACGTACAGCGATACTTTGCCGAAATCGGCAAGACCGCTCAGTTCCGCAGCGGCTGGGCGTTGGGCGAGGTTGCCACCCGCGCATTCCCGTGGACCTTCCCAACGCCGGCAACGTTGGCCCTTGCCGAGCAGGCGATGTCCAGCGACCTTTCTTCGCCGGTACGCCGCTCGTTGATCGACGGGACCGATCGGCTACGCCGCGCGGCGCGATCGCTTCGCGTCTTCGAAGACTTCGCGGAGTCGAGGAGCTAATAAGGTTGGGCGCGTGACTGCTGAAACTGGTCAGGAGCCGGGCACTGCAGCTCGCCGGATGATGCTGGTGCACGCGCATCCCGACGACGAAACCATCGGCAACGGCGCCACTATGGCGAAATATGTTGCCGAAGGCGCCGAGGTGTGCCTCGTCACCTGCACTCTCGGCGAAGAGGGCGAGGTGCTGGTCGACGAACTGAGCCACCTCGCTGCGGATCAGGGTGACGAGCTCGGCCAGCACCGGTTGGGCGAACTCAAACAGGCGATGGACATTCTCGGGGTCACCGACTTCATCCGCCTCGGCGGCGACGGGCGGTTCCGGGACTCGGGCATGGCCTACAGCGATCAAGGCCATGCGATCGCTCGTACTGAGCTTCGCGAAGGCATCTTCTGGACCACCGATCTCCTCGAATCGGCCAACGAGCTGGTACCGCTGATTCGGCAGCGCCGCCCCCATGTCCTCATCACTTATAACGAGATCGGTGGATACGGCCATCCCGACCACATCCAGGCGCACCGCGTGGCGATGTACGGCTATCTGCTCGCTGGAGTACCCACCTACCGTCCCGATCTTGGCTCGAGCTGGTCGGTACCCCGCGTGCTGTGGAGCACGATGAGCCGGACTCGGATGTTGGACGGCATTCGGCGCATTCGTGAGGCGGGTGACACGGAGACTTTTAAGGGATTCGACCCCGATGGACCGATGATGTCGCTGATCTCGCCCGACGATGACATTGCCGCGATGATTGACGGCGGCCCGTATGTGCAGCAGAAGCTCGATGCGATGCGTGCCCACGCCACCCAGATCACGCCCGACGGGCCGTTCTTCGCTGGCGTCACCGTTCTGGGCGAGAGCATGTGGTCACAGGAGTTCTACCGCCTCGCGGCCGGCCAACCGTTTCCGGACTCGAATGGATGGGCCGATGACCTGTTCGCCGGGCTCGCTTAGCAGGTGAACTCAGCACTGGATGCTGACGAGGGCGCGGTCGGGTCTGGCGACGCACTGCGCCATGTGATGTCGGCCTTTATCGCCGGGGTCACCATTGTGTCGACCATCTGGGAAGGTGTTCCACACGCTATGACCGCGACTGCCTTCACATCGGTTTCGCTGGAGCCGCCGCTGGTCCTGGTATGTGTCAGCCATGAGAGCCGGTTCTATGCGGCAGTGCTTGGAGCCGGTCGTTGGGCGGTCTCTTTGCTGCGTTCAGACCAGGAGCAGATTGCGCGACACTTCGCCAACCGGGGCCGCGATTTGAAGACTCAATTCGACCATGTACCCCATTGGCGGGCGCCGGCTTCGGGAGCACCGCTGATTGAGGGCGCGCACGCCTGGCTGGACTGCGACACGCACGCGACCTACGACGGCGGGGATCACACCATCGTGGTGGGACAGGTCATTCGTGCAAGTCGAGAGGCCCCGTCGGGGTGGCCGTTGGCGTACTATCGGGGCTCGTATCTGGACCCGATCGGAACGTGAGGCCAGGCTGGTGAGTACCCGAACGCCCGAGCACGACGACACCCTGGTTGTCGCGCCAACGGCGTCCCAGCTTGAGACTCCGGCCAGGCGTCCACGATACGGACTTGTTGCCGTCATCGTTGTTTGCTCGCTGCTGGTCATTGCCGGTGTGATCTACCTGGTCGGCTACCTGATGGCTGGCGACAAGTTGCCGAAGGAGGCGGTTGTCTCGGGAGTCGCGGTTGGTGGCCTCACCCCCGAAGCGGCGGTTGAGAAGCTGAGCACCGAGCTGGAACCGAAGGCGTCCGAACCGATTCCGGTGACCGCGAACGAGAAGTCTGCGCAGGTGAAGCCGTCCGACGCCGGCCTCAAGATCGACTATGAGCAGAGCATCGCCGCCGCCGGCGGTGGGCGGAGCCTGAACCCGCGGCATATCGTAAAGGTGCTGACTGGCGGCTCGTCGACAGATGCCGTTGTGATCGTCGACCAAGCAAAGCTGTCAAAGTTCACTGACGGTCTGGCGGCCAAATGGGATAGCAATGCGGCTGACGGGAGGCTGAGGTACTCCGGAGCAACGATCAAGCGGACCCGTGCTCGAACCGGGTTCGCCCTTCAGCGAGCTGAGGCTTCGGCCGCAATTCGAGGCGCTTTCCTGATCGCCACGGCGCCGGTGCCTCTTCCGGCCAAGATCACCGAGCCGAAGATCACGACCGAAGAGGTCGACAAGGTCATCAAGGAGTTCGCCAGGCCTGCGGTGTTAGCTCCGGTCAGGGTCAACGCTGGCGACTCAGGCACGTTCTCGGTGTCACCAGCCATGATCGGCAACTCGATCACATTCCAACCGAAGGACGGCGGGCTTGCGCCGAAGCTCGACTCCAAAGCTCTGCTCAAGAACGCGTCGAGCGCTATCGCCACCGTCAGTTTCACGAAACCGAAGGATGCGACAGTTCGGCTGGTCAATGGCAGGCCCAAGGTGATTCCGGCCGTGAACGGAATGAAGGTGACTGCCGAGGAGCTTGCCAAGGCGTTGGAGCCCGCGCTGACCAAGACAGGCGCGGATCGTACTGTGTCGGTCAAGCTCATCCCGGCGAAGGCAGAGTTCACTACGCAGGACGCCAAGAACCTCGGCATCAAGCAGGTGACCGGTCAGTTCACCACACACTTTCCCTACCTGCCCTATCGCAACGTCAACATCGGCCGCGCTGCGGAATTGATCAACGGCACGCTGCTGAAGCCGGGCGAGATCTTCTCCCTGAACGGAATCATCGGAGAGCGCACCAAGGCCAATGGCTTCACCGAGGGCTACATCATTCAGGACGGCAAGTTTCGCAAGGAATTGGGTGGTGGCGTCTCCCAATCGGCGACCACAACTTTCAACGCGATGTTCTTCGCCGGCCTCCGGGACGTCGAGCACCAGCCGCACAGCTTGTTCATCGATCGGTATCCGGCGGGTCGCGAGGCAACCGTCGCGTGGCCGGGACTGGACCTGAAGTTCCAGAATGACAGCAGGTACGGCGTACTGGTGCAGGCGTGGCGCGTCCCCGGATCAGCAACCCGGCAAGGTTCAATCACCGTGCGGATGTGGTCCACGAAGGTCTACGACAAGGTCATCGCCACCAAACCGGTCAAGTCGGACTTCACCACCGGCCGCGAGATCAAGGATGACTCGAAGGAGTGTGAGCCGATGGTGGCCGTTCCTGGCTTCGACGTTGACTACCAGCGGCTGTTCTACCAGGGCGGCACGATTGTGAAGCGCGAGAGCTTCCACTGGCGCTACGAACCAACTGACAAGGTGACCTGCGTACCCAAGAAGAAGAGCTGAGGTCAGGTTCAAGGCGCCGGAGCTCTCAGGTATCGGTAGCTGTGGTGCTTGGTGAATCCAAGGCTGTTTGAGGCCGCTAGCGCCCCCTCATTGGCATGTGCGATAGCTACGTACGCATTGCGTGCGCCTTGGCGCGCCGCCCAGTGACCGAGTGAAATGATGATGTTGCGCGCCAAACCCTGGCGCCGATGATCATGATCGGTCCAGATGCAACCTAGACCGAGCCATGGACCATTGACATGGCCGCGACCAATGGCGGCCAACCTGGTCTGACCTGCGGCTATCCCGGCGAATGCCCTCGATGGTACTCCACTCAAGATCATTTTCAGCAATGCCGGATCCGCGTCGTTTGGCCGGCTGGAGTGATAGGCCCGCAACCATTCCTCGGAAAGGGTCACGGTGACCATCACGCTCGGATCGGGTAGTGACTCACCGAGGAGGGTGCTCAATCGGCAGACCAGAACGTCGATCTCGACGTACACGTCCTCCCAGCCAAGGTTCCGCAGCTCGGCTTCGATATCGGAACCGGCGATGACCTGTGCCCAGGGCTTGATCCCATGGGCCGCGCTGAAGTCCTTCACTCGGTTGGCGGCGTCGGCAAGCGGCATCCCTGGATCGCCGACCGCCAGGCAGGAATTTGCCCGACCGGTGAAGCCGTCACCGGATCTCAGCGTCCATTCGCCCAGCGGTTCGCTCCAGGCGAGCCAACTGGGCAGCGCATAGCGCTCCAGTTCCTCGGCACTTGTTCGGAGCGGGCCGGGGCCGCCAGGGGCGGCGGGCGCCCGCCGAGCCAGAATGATCTGCGAAGCTGGCAGTCGCGCCACTGTGCCGTGCAAAGTCGAGAGTGAGATCCCTGCGGAGCCCACCTGCTCAACCCAGCCGATGACGTCACTGGCTGAACCGTCCGGCAGTCGTCTGCGGACAACCCACCGTTCGCCGACCCGAGCTCGGGCAAGCGCGTCCAAGGGCTGGGGTTTTTCCCGCATATGGCATTCCCGGCGAGATACTAGGTCAACGAGCGGAGCCGTCCGACACCGGCACCGCATTTCGTCAGCGAGGAGTGACAGCAGTGACGTATGTCATCGCGCAGCCATGCGTGGATCTCAAAGACCGTGGATGCGTTGAAGAGTGCCCGGTCGACTGCATCTACGAGGGCAAGCGGATGCTCTATATCCATCCCGACGAGTGCGTGGACTGCGGCGCATGCGAGCCCGTCTGCCCAGTCGAGGCCATCTTCTACGAGGACGACACACCGGAGGAGTGGAAGGACTACTACACGGCGAACGTCGACTTCTTCTCCGACATCGGTTCGCCGGGTGGCGCCGCGAAGGTGGGCGTGATCGACAAGGATCACCCGCTGGTCGCCGCGCTGCCGCCACAAGAGCACGACGAGTGAGCCTGGCGGCACCCAGAGAACGCAGGCCGAGCGTCGGGACGCGACACAGCCTGGCCGCCGAGCTACCCGATTTTCCCTGGGACACTCTTGCGCCGGCTAAAGCGGTTGCCCAGGCTCACCCGGACGGAATTGTTGATCTGTCGATGGGCACCCCGATCGATCCCACACCCGAGATCGCGAAGCGGGCACTGAGCCGAGCCGCCAATAGTCCGGGCTACCCGCTTACATCGGGCACCCGACGGCTGCAAGAAGCGATCGTGTCCTACCTGTCGCGACGCTGGGGCGCCGACGCGCTGGAGGAAGGTGCAACCCTCCCGGTGATCGGCACCAAGGAACTCGTTGCGTGGTTGCCCACGCTGCTGGGGCTCGGGCCAGACGATCTCGTCGTCTATCCGGCCACCGCCTATCCCACCTATCTCGTCGGCGCACAGATTGCGGGCTGCCGTTCGGTCGCCTGTGACGATCTTGACGAGCTTGGGAACGAGGAGCCTGCCCTGATTTGGCTGAACTCGCCGTCCAACCCGACCGGCCAAATCCTTCCGGCGGAGGTGCTGGCCAGCAGAGTGGCCTGGGCACGGGATCGTGGTGCGGTGCTCGCCTCGGACGAGTGTTACGGGGAGTTCGGCTGGGAGGCTCAGCCGGTTTCGGTGCTGCATCCAGCGATCAGCCAGGGCAGCTATGCCGGCCTGTTGGCCGTACACTCGTTGTCCAAGCGATCGAACCTTGCCGGCTATCGTGCCGGCTTCGTGGCCGGCGACTTCCAACTCGTAGCAGAACTGCTGGCCATTCGCAAGCACGCGGGGATGATCGTCCCGGGGCCGGTTCAGGAAGTCATGATCGAATTGCTGGGCGACGATAATCATGTGGAGACCCAGCGTCGGCGTTACCTGGAGCGGCGGAGCCGGCTGCGTCCGGCCCTCGAGAGGGCCGGCTTTATGATCGAGCATTCGGAGGGCTCGATATACCTTTGGGCGACAAGAGGCGAGGACTGCTGGGCGAGTGTCGACTTCCTTGCCCGGCGTGGGATCCTCGTGGCGCCCGGCGATTTCTATGGTCCTGCCGGATCACGGCACGTACGGATGGCTTTGACGGCAACCGACGATCGGATCCAAACGGCAGCATACCGGCTCAGCGGACCGTGATCTCTACGCGAGTCTTCTCCAAGGCAGGACTCGAGTTCATCCAGGCGGGCACGTTGAACGGATCAGTCTGCCACTGCTTGCCACCGACCTTGATTGCGACCACGCCATAGGGTTTCGAATTGGCCAGGGCGTGGAAGGCGTATGCCCAGGCAAGCCGGCTGCTTGGCGCATCAATGCCGATCATCTTGTCCTGAGTGTGGTCTGAGACCCTTCCAAAGGTCCTTTCCATGGAGGAGACAAGCCCGGAGGCCTTGCCCTGGTTGCCTTCTCGCTCCAGGCAGCTGAAGCCGGCCGCGGAGTGCCCGGTGAGGGCGCTAGCCAATATCCGGGCATCGGATTCATGATCACGGTAGGCGTCCGGGTAGCTGCTGTTCTGAATCTTCTGTGCCA
The DNA here is from genome assembly GCA_046732135.1 of Actinomycetota bacterium. GTDB lineage: Bacteria > Actinomycetota > Actinomycetes > Propionibacteriales > Propionibacteriaceae > Microlunatus. The sequence goes on along the minus strand of JBKPML010000126.1, from coordinate 5,257 downwards.
CCTCAGTGATGTCGTCGGTCTCCCAGTTGTCGATCTTGACCAGCGCGTCGTAGAACTTGGCGGTCGCAAAGTAGGGATCAAGCAGTTGCTTGCGGGTACCCCATCCTTGGGACGGTCGCTGCTGGAACAGCCCGACCGAGTCCAGGTCGCCGTAGCTGAGATTTCGGATGCCGGTTTCCTGGTAGGCCGTGGCCAGTGCGATGGAAGCCGCCCGTGGTGGCAGGCCTCGCTTGACCGAGAGCCCGACGATGATTGATGCATAGTGTGCCTGATCAAGATCAACCGAAACCGAGCGCTGGTCAGCCGTTGCGACACAACGCTGCTCGCCCGGAACCGGTGACATCAGCCCGCGGCTGCGCAGGAACAGGAAGCCACCGATCCCGGCCGCGACGACGATCACCAGTGCGAGCAGCAGGCAGCCGACCGCACGGGTCGTTTGCGGCGCCATCAGCTAATTCGCGTGCAGCGCCTCGTTGAGCTTGACCGGTTTGCCCAATCGCGGCCGCACCTCTATGGCGCCGCTCACGGAGTTACGAATGAAGAGCATGCTGTCCTGGCCAGACAGCTCGAGTGCTTTCACCACCTGGCCGCCGGGAAGGGTGACCTTCGTGGTTGCGGTGACATAAAGGCCCGCCTCGACGACGCAGTCATCGCCGAGCGCGATGCCGATGCCGGCGTTGGCGCCGAGCAGGCAGCGCTCGCCGATCGAGATCACTTGCTTGCCGCCACCAGAGAGTGTTCCCATGATCGAGGCACCGCCGCCAATATCGGAGTTCCTGCCGATCACCACGCCGGCTGAGATCCTGCCCTCCACCATTGAGGCCCCCAGCGTGCCGGCGTTGAAGTTGACAAACCCTTCATGCATGACGGTTGTGCCTTCGGCCAAATGGGCGCCGAGCCGTACGCGGTCACCGTCGGCGATCCGGACGCCCGTCGGCAGGACGTAGTCGACCATCCGCGGGAATTTATCCACCCCATAAACCTGAACTTGGCCGTAAGCCGCCCGAAGCCGCGCGCGTACTGTTTCGAACCCATCCACCGCGCACGGCCCCTGAGAGGTCCAAACGACGTTGGCCAGCGCTGAAAAGACGCCGTCAAGGTTAATGGTTCGCGGTGCGACCAATCGATGGCTCAGCAGGTGCAGCCTCAAGTAGGCGTCCGGTGCGTCGGCGGGCGGCGCGGTCAGGTCTATCTCGACGCAGCGCACCTCGGTTCGAACCGCCCGAAGCTCATCGAATGTCGATGCCTCGACCAGTGCCTCCGGCGGCTCACCGTCCGCAGCGCTGCCTAGCGCGGGGTCAGGGAAGTAGGTGTCGAGTACTTGGCCGGATTCATGGACTGACGCCAGCCCCCATCCCCAAGCGGGCCGAGTGGTTGCGCTGTCGAGCATGCGTGGAAGCCTAGTTCGCCCGAGCTGTGTGGGTTCTGAGGACGATCAGGTGTCAGCGGAGCGGGTAGGGTGCCCAGGGTGCCGACGCTGAACCTCGAAGGAGATCCAATAGTCCTGCTGCGGGCTCTGATCGACATCGAGTCAGTTAGCGGCAACGAAACCGAGATTGCCAACGCCATCGAGGCGGCGCTGCGCCCGTACGGGCATCTGGCCGTTGTTCGTGACGGCAACGTGATTATCGCTCGGACCGATCTGGGCAGAGCCAGCCGGGTGGTCATCGCGGGACACATCGACACGGTTCCCGTCGCTGACAATTTGCCTTCTCGGATAACAGGAAATGGCACTGACACACTGGTGTGGGGACGCGGTGCCTGCGACATGAAGGGCGGGGTCGCTGTCCAGTTATCTGCCGCCGCGATCCTGGATCAGCCGGCACGCGACGTGACATGGATCTTTTACGACTACGAAGAGGTCGAAGCAAGCCGAAACGGGCTCGGCCGAATAGCCCTCGACCAGCCCGATTATCTGTTAGGCGACTTTGCGGTGCTGTGTGAGCCGTCGAATTCACGCGTTGAGGGCGGTTGTCAGGGCACCATGCGAATCGAGGTTCACCTGCGTGGTGTGGCGGCACACTCAGCCAGGGCTTGGATGGGTCACAATGCGGTGCACGATGCGGCGGCTGTACTGCAAAGGCTTGCTGATTACCGGCCCGCTGAGGTCGAGGTCGACGGACTCCGTTACCGCGAGGGACTGAACGCCGTTCGGATCAGCGGCGGAATCATCGGCAACATCATCCCGGATCGGTGCGATATCGAGATCAACTATCGGTTCGCGCCTGACAAGTCGCCAGAGGAGGCTGCGGCGGAGGTCAAGCATGTGCTCGCCGGAATCCCGCACGAGGTCACCGATGTCGCGGCAGGCGCACGACCGGGGCTCGATCTTCCGGCGGCTAAGGAGTTTGTCGCTGCCGTGGGCGGCGAGCCCAGTGCCAAATTCGGCTGGACCGACGTGGCGAGGTTCAGCGCTATGGGGGTACCGGCCGTCAACTTCGGTCCGGGCAACCCCAGCAAGGCGCATGCCGACGATGAATTCTGCCCGGCTGGCGAGGTCATCGCTTGCCGCGACGCGCTGGTCCGTTGGCTCGCCTAGGGTGGCCCCTGTGAGCGATCCGGTTCGCGCGGAACGGCGCGTCGAAGGTGCCATTGTCCGGGGCGGCAGCCAGCGTGAGTCGACCACAACCGACCAGCGGCTGCTCGAGAGTCGCGGAGCCAGCGATTGGGTGCACACAGACCCATGGCGGGTGCTGCGGATCCAGTCTGAATTCGTGGACGGCTTTGGCACGCTTGCAAAGCTCGGACCCGCCGTCAGCATCTTTGGTTCAGCCAGGGTCGACCGTCACGATCCGATCTACGCGATGACCGAAGAACTAGCCGCAAAGCTCGTGCACGCCGGCCTGTCGGTGATCACCGGCGGGGGACCCGGGGTCATGGAGGCCGCGAACAAGGGTGCCGCTACAGCCAACGGAGTTTCCGTAGGACTTGGCATCGAGCTGCCCTTTGAATCCGGCCTCAACCCCTATGTCAACCTCGGCATCAACTTCCGCTACTTCTTCGCCCGCAAGACGATGTTTGTCAAGTACGCCCAGGGCTTCGTTGTCATGCCCGGAGGCTTCGGCACTTTCGACGAGCTCTTCGAAGCGCTGACATTGGTCCAGACCCGGAAGGTCACCTCATTTCCGGTGGTTTTGGTCGGCACCACATATTGGCAAGGCCTGCTTGACTGGTTGGGTGGCCAGCCGGTCGCCCATAGGTGCATCACGGAAGCCGACTTGGCATTGCTTCAGTTGACCGATGATCTTGACGAGGTGGTGGACCGGATGAAGGCGCACCGCGCCTCAATTGACGCCGCCCGACGTCCAGAATAAAAGCATGGAGTGGTTCATCGCCGTCCTCGCGATCGTGATCCTCGGCCTTGCTGCGATTGCCGCGGCCGGAGGACTCGGCGAGATGAGCCGGGACCCGGTCCGCGATACCTACCGGCAGGACCTGCCTGATCATCCGCTCACGGCGCGCGATGTGGCGGGTCTTCGGTTCGGCGTCACACTGAGGGGTTATTCGATGGGCCAGGTCGACGACATCCTCGATCGATTGGCCACCGAGATCGCTCAACGCGACACGCGGATTGCCGAGTTAAGTGGGTCAGTCCGGCCGCATGCGCCGACAGCACCAGAGCTGCCTGATGGCCGGGCCAACGAACTCGGACCGGCCGAATGATGTGCGCGAGGGGACCGGGTCCCAGGTCCCCGTGGTGCGCTGTCAAATGATGTTGCAGGTCGCAACTCAAATCAAAGCGAAGCCGGCTCGCGTCTGGCAGGTGTTGATCGACTGGGCCGGTCAGTCCAGATGGGTCCCGTTCACTACCGTCCAGGTGGTCGGGGACCAGGAGCAGGGCATCGGAGTGCGAGCCGTTGCACTGTCGGGCTTTCGGCTCGGCCGGTTGCCGCTCGGGCTGCTCGACAATTTTCTGGTCACCGGCTGGGCGCCGGGGGAAGAACTGGCGGTTCGGCACCTCGGTCCGTACTTCACCGGCGAGGGCGTCTTCCGTCTTCAGGCCTCGGGCAACGGCACGCTTGTGACCGCTAGGGAGGCGTTTCGTGTGCCGGGCGGCAAGCCGGTCGAACTTCTGCTGCGGCTTGTTCTGCCCGTTCTGAGAGCCGGCTTCCGCCGCAGCCTTCGCCGCCTCGCTGCAATCGCCGAGACATGACCGAGGCGGGAATAGTCGCCGCTGAAGGACCCGACGGGCGCCTTCGATGCCCCTGGGCACTCTCCCCCGCAGAGTACCTGGACTATCACGACAGCGAGTGGGGTCAGCCGGTCACTACCATCCCGGGCCTGTATGAGCGGATGACGCTCGAGGCATTCCAGTCCGGGCTCGCTTGGATCACCGTCTTACGCAAGCGGGAGAACTTCCGAGCCGCATTCGACGGTTTCCTGCCGGAGCGCGTAGCAACCTACGGTCAGGCGGATGTTGAGCGCCTGATGGCCGACGCCGGCATCATCCGCAACTTGTCCAAGATAAGCGCTGCAATTTCGAACGCCCGCGTCATCACCGAGTGGGGAGAGGGCTTTCTGGATCTGATCTGGAGCTACCACGAGCCCGGCCGGCCGCGTCCGCACAGCCTGAACGATGTACCGGCAATGTCGCCTGCATCGGCCGCTCTGTCTAGGCAGTTGAGAAAGCGCGGAATCCAGTTCGTCGGACCGACCACCGTGTACGCGACGCTGCAGGCCGCTGGGATCGTCGACGACCACCTGGCTGACTGCTTCGTGCGCGTGCCCCCAGCCACTCCAAAGGCGGGTGATACGGAATAATTAGCCGGACAAGCCGAACACAGAGAGGGTGGGCGATGGCTGCAATGAAGCCGCGGACCGGTGACGGCCCGATGGAGGTCACCAAGGAGGGCCGTGGGATCGTCATGCGGGTTCCGCTCGAAGGTGGCGGCCGGCTTGTCGTTGAACTGAATGCCGTCGAGGCTGCCGAACTCGCTGGTGCGCTGAAAGGTGTTGTTCGCTGAACTGATATGGCTTGTCCTGCGTCCGCAGATCGAGGAAATCTTGATACTGCGGACGCTTTGTTATGAGAACCTCCCAAAGAGCCGCTTGCTGACCGGCAATATTTCGGTTGGATCACGTCGATCAGCTCAGTTGGCGCAGGCTTCGACCGCACGGCCAAATTCGCAACTCGACCGTGCTCGTATCGGCGTATCGCATCGTGTGCACTGCACTCATCGGGGAGGAGGCGCGGGAAGGCCCCGAGTGTCCAGCCCAAAGGAGTGCTGAGATGTCTGTTTCCCGTATGTTGCGGAGC
>JBKPML010000125.1:0-5167 GCA_046732135.1 Actinomycetota bacterium | reverse complement strand
AAAGCGCTTCTTCGGAGAAGTCGCCGTCATCGATTGCACCAAGCCCCGCCGCACCCACACCGAGTGCGGGTCCGACCGCCACACCCCACAGGACATACTCGATGCCGCTCGCCTTGGCGGTGCAAGCTACTCGCCCAGTGGCGGACGTGGCTCTTGGCCAGGCCCGTCGATTAGTGGCCGACGGTGCAACGCGCTGGTCCGATATTGGTCAGCCGGGCGGAGCGATGCGGGTGTTGACCACCAAAGGTCGGAGCGCCGCATCGGTGCTTCAAGCGGTGCGATCGAGTGATGAGGTCCTCGGCGTCCTTCCGGCGGACGCGGTCGATCCGACCGTACGAGCGCTGACGGTGGGCGGTCGCCATCCGCTGCGCGACCCGCGGCGCTACCCACTGCATACCAGTTCCTGCCGGCACGTTCCGAAGGTCACGACCCTGGCCGCAGTCGGTGACATCATGCTCGGTCGCAGGGTGGGTCAGCAGCATGGGGAAGATCCGGGCGCGCCGCTACAACCGCTCTCCCGCCGACTTGCTTCAGCGGAAATCACGGTCGGGAACTTCGAGTCGACATTGTCAACAGACGGTTCGCCGATCCAGGGCGGTGACTCGTTTGCAGCCAGCCCCCGGGTATTGCCTGGCTTGCGCACGGCCGGCTTCGATGTGTTGTCCCTCGCCAACAATCATGTCGGTGACTACGGCAGCCGGGCGCTTCGGCAGACACTTGACCGCTTCGCAACGGCAGGTTTCGCCACAGTCGGCGCCGGCCGCACGCTCACTCAGGCTCGCCGCCCGGTGATCATCGAGCGCGACGGCGTGCGAGTGGGTTTTCTTGCTACCGATTCCATTGGTGAGACGCCCGCGGCGACCCGTACTCGCCCGGGCACCAATCGCCTTGACATGCCTCCGCGAACCGGGCCCCTGGACCGGGCGGCCCTTCGCCGGATCACCGCCGATATCTCCGCGCTGGCCCGTCGGGTCGACACCGTCATCGTGCTCACCCATTGGGGCACCCAATACACGCATAAGCCCGAGCCGAGCCAAGGCACAGCAGCCCGGGCCTTTGCCAGGGCCGGGGCGGACCTGGTCATCGGTGGCCATCCACACTGGGTGCAGGGCTGGGAGCTGGCAGGGTCGACAGTTGTTGTGCATTCGCTGGGCAACTTTGTCTTCGACATGGACTTCCAGACAAAGACCCGTGAGGGTGTCTTCCTCGAGGCGGTTCTCTGGGGTGGCACTGTTAAGGCCGTAGAAGCCGTTCCCTACGTGATCGACGACAGCTTTACGCCCCGACTGGTGGTCGGCGAGCGAGCCGCCGGAATCTTGGCCGACGTCTGGCGCACCAGCCGCCCGCCGTACGCCCAGTAGTCAGCCCAGGCTCTGGAGCCAGGCCCACACGACCCGACCCACCCGGTCCAACTGGCCGCGGTTGACCACCGACGGCACATCAGCCCGTGAGTGGTAACCGGTGTACGGAATGCTGCCCAGTCGCACGGCTGGGATGCCCGCCTTTGCGTACGACAAGTGGTCGCTGGCGCGGTTGGTGCACGGTTGGGTCTCGATGGCGAGATCGCGAGCCTCGCGACGGACGCCTCGCTGGAGTTGTTCCCCCGACTGGTTGGCCGTACAGACCGGCACGTAACTCGCCCGCACACCGACGCGATCCAGCGAAACCATGCCTAGAACAGCTCGCCGCTGGACTCCAGAGAGCCCGGCGACGTGCTGCCGAGAGCCGAAATGGTGGAGTGCATCGCCAGATCCGCGCGGCTCTTCGGCGCCGAAGGCGATGAACGTAACGGGCAGCTTTGGCGGCTGCTGAGCCGCCATTCGGGCCAGCTCCAGCATGACCGCGACACCGGAGGCGTTGTCCTCGGCTCCAGGCGCCACTGCCACAGTGTCGAGGTGCGCGCCCACCACAGCATGCGGTTTGGCCGAGTCGAAACCGGCGGGTTCAGCGATGACATTCCAGGAAATGCCCCGCCCAACTGGCTTGCCCCACGAGTTGCCGGCGGGAACTGGAACAGCGGTCCGCCGGACCTCGTAGCCGAGTCGCTCAAATCTGGCTTCCACCAGGTCGGCCGCCGCTGCAAAGTTTTCTGATGTTGCCTCCCGCGGCCCGATCCCGGAGGCAAGCCGACGTATGTCCCGAACCACCGCAGCAGCGTTCACAGTTGGTTCAGGCGCAGGAGTTGGCGAGGGGCTGGCCAACGTCCGGCGCAGTGGGCTCGGGCCAGGTGAACTGGGTGAATCCGATGGGGACGAGAGTTGGGTCCGAGAAACCTCACTGGGCACGGGAGCGGAAGGATCACCTGTGCATCCGACGGCCATGAGCAGCACAGCAAACCCGGCGGCGACTCGATACACCTCTTCGACGATACGTCTGCGGTGACGACGGCGTCGTTGTTAGGACGCCCGAACGTCCTTCCGGATCCCAAGATGAAATTGACGACTAACCTCAAATGCGGGAGTGTTGTCGGGTGCGTTTCGTGATCCTTCTCGTCGTAAGACAGCGTGTCGGCTGAGCCCTCGTTCATCCCGACACGCTCCCTCGTCTGCCTCCCGGCGGCGGGGGTTTTTTCTTGATACAGGACAGGCCACGGCGGACAACGGCACGACGCTTCAATGAAGATCGGCAAGGAGAACCGATGGGGAACAAACCGACACCTGTCAGCTCGGATCTGGGCGGTGAGGCGGCCGAGGAGCTCACCGGTGCCCAGTCGCTGGTGAGATCGCTCGAGCACGTCGGCGCGGAGACCGTCTTCGGCATTCCCGGCGGCGCCATACTTCCGGCGTACGACCCACTGTTCGACTCGCCGAACGTCCGTCACATTCTGGTTCGCCACGAACAAGGCGCCGGCCACGCGGCCGAGGGCTATGCGATGGCCACCGGAAAAGTCGGTGTCTGTATGGCAACATCCGGCCCCGGTGCCACCAACCTGGTGACTCCGATCGCCGATGCCCACATGGATTCGGTGCCGATCGTGGCGATCACTGGCCAAGTCGGCAGCGCGGCAATCGGCACCGATGCCTTCCAGGAAGCCGACATCCGCGGCATCACCATGCCGATCACCAAGCACAGCTACCTGATCACGAAGGCTCAGGACATTGCGCCAGCGATAGCCGCCGCGTTCCACATCGCTGGCACCGGCCGGCCGGGGCCGGTGCTGGTGGACATCACGAAAGACGCCCTGCAGGCTCGCACCCGTTTCGAGTGGCCCCGCCATATCGACCTGCCCGGATATCGTCCGGTGATCAAGCCGCATAGCAAGCAGGTGCGCGAGGCGGCCAAGCTGATCCTCGAGGCGCGCCGGCCGGTGCTGTACGTCGGCGGTGGCGTGGTCAAGGCTCGGGCATGGAGGGAACTCGCCGACCTTGCGGAGCTGACCGGCATTCCGGTTGTGACAACGTTGATGGCCCGCGGCGTCTTTCCGGACAGCCATCCGCAGAACATGGGCATGCCCGGCATGCACGGCACGGTCGCCGCGGTCGGTGCTCTGCAGCGCAGTGACCTGCTGATCTCGCTGGGCGCACGGTTCGACGACCGGGTGACGGGGCAACTTTCAAGCTTTGCCCCGCTGGCAAAGGTCATCCACGCCGACATCGACCCGGCCGAGATCTCCAAGAATCGTGTCGCGGACGTGCCGATCGTCGGGGACTGCAAGGAAGTGATCACCGAGCTAACGGCTCTGTTGAGGACAAGCGGAAGCCTGCTGGAAATCACCGACTGGGTGCATTACTTGAAGGACCTGAAGGGGCGGTACCCGACTGGTTATGACGAGCCGGCAGGTGGGGAATTGTCACCGCAGCATGTGATCAAGCGGATCGGTGAGCTGACCGGACCGGACGCCTACTATGCGGCCGGAGTGGGACAGCATCAGATGTGGGCATCCCACTATCTGCCGTGGGAACTGCCCGGCCGCTGGCTCAACTCTGGCGGCCTCGGCACGATGGGCTACTGCGTTCCGGCGGCCATGGGCGCCAAGGTCGGCAGACCGGACTCGATCGTCTGGGGTATCGACGGGGACGGCTGCTTCCAGATGACTAACCAAGAGCTCGCAACCTGTGCCCTGGAAGACATCCCGATCAAGATCGCGGTGATCAACAACCAGAGCCTTGGGATGGTTCGCCAGTGGCAGACGCTCTTCTACAACAGCCGCTACTCCAACACGGATCTGAATACGCACCGCATTCCGGACTTTCCGAAACTCGCCGAGGCGATGGGGTGTGTCGGGCTTCGCGCGGAGGATGCGTCGGACGTCGACTCGGTGATCGAGAAGGCACTGTCGATCAACGATGTCCCGGTCGTGATCGATTTCATCGTGCACAAGGATGCGATGGTCTGGCCCATGGTCGCTGCCGGCACGAGCAACGACGACATCAAGGTCGCCCGCGACATGGCGCCCAAGTGGGACGGGGAGGGGCTGTGACACGAGCAAGGGGGACGACCCTCTTGAACCCCCGGAGCCCCCGTCCTGGACGGGAGCTCCAGTAATGGCCGAGCAATCCGGGACGCACACTCTCAGCGTGCTGGTCGAAAACAAGCCTGGTGTCCTTGCCCGGGTCGCCAGCTTGATCGCGCGCCGTGGGTACAACATCGAATCGCTCGCGGTGGGGCCGACCGAGTATCCGCACATGTCGCGGATGACCCTCGTGGTGACCGTTGAGGACGTGGTGCTGGAGCAGATCACCAAGCAGCTCAACAAGCTGGTCGAAGTGCTCAAGATCGTTGAGCTGGAGAACAGCGCGATTCGACGCGAGTTGATCTTGGTCAAAGTGCGGGCCACCCCCGAAACCCGCGGGCAGCTGATCGAGATCATCGGTCTCTTCGGGGCCAAAGCTGTCGACCTGACCGCCGAGGTGATCACGGTTGAGGCGACCGGTAGCCCCGCCAAACTGAACGCACTCCTCGAGCTGTTCGAACCGTACGGGATCCGCGAGCTGGTGCAGTCCGGCTTGGTGGCATTGGGTCGCGGCAATCGGTCGATGACCGACCGGAATACCCGGAATGAGCGGCCGAAGACGGTTCGCGCCATCTAGCGATCCGCTAGCTTGACTACACCCGACTTCTGAGGAGACGACGCAAGTGCCAGCACAGATGTTCTACGACAAGGACGCGGACCTTTCCCTGATCCAAGGGCGAAACGTTGCAATTCTCGGCTTCGGCAGCCAGGGCC
>JBKPML010000124.1:0-13723 GCA_046732135.1 Actinomycetota bacterium | reverse complement strand
GTGCTGGATCAGATGGCCGGCAGGCCGCGGCGACCATGGCATTGCTCTCGTGACCGGCCGAGGAGATGGTGTAAAAGCCTCGGCCCTGCCGCTGCAGCTCTCTGGCTACGAAGTCGAGATGCCGGCTAACGGCTTGCGCTTCGAACAGTGCCCAAAGGTTCAGCCCGTCCGGAGGGGCGGTCAGCCTGTCGAATTGCCCTTCGACAGGCTCAGGGCCTGTGAGGGCGTTGCGGAAGTGTTCCTCGAGCGGGTGCATGCCACTACAGGCGGAAACCTTGATCCGAGGTCAACTCGACGATGTCCATCTGTGCCTTCTGCAACCGGCCTGAATAGTCCCAATTGACCGCTTGCCACCGGGTGAACTGGTCGAGCACCCAGATTCCGGACTGTCTCGACCCATTGCCCGACTTCCCGTTGCCCCCGAACGGCAGGTGAGCCTCGGCACCCGACGTCGAGTTGTTGATCGACACCATGCCAGCGCTGATCTTGGCCTGGAAGGTGAAGGCTTCCTTCGGGTCCTTGGTGTAGATGGAGGAGGACAAACCATAACCAGGAGCATTTGCCAGCTCGATTGCTCGGCTCAGGGAGTCGTACGTCGTCACACCGACAATCGGGCCAAAGGTCTCCTCATCGAAGATCCGATCCCCCGCTCGAACGCCGTCGACAATCACCGGGTGGTAGTAGAGCCCATCGCTGGGATCGCCGACGAAGTTCTCTCGCGGATTGTCGGGGCTGATGCGGCCTTGCGAGCCGTACACAGTCTGGTGCGGCTGAATCCAGTGGAGGTATTCCTCGAATCGTTCCGCGAACTTCCCATCCAGCAGCGGACCCATCAGTACGTCCGATGTCGGATCGCCGACTTTGGCGCTACTAACCGCCGCCCTGAACTTCTCGAGGAAGCGGTCATGGACCGACTCGTGCACGATGATCGTGCCCAGCGACGTGCAGCGCTGACCTGCCGTACCGAAGCCGGAGAACAGTGCACCCTCCACGGCAAGATCGAGGTCGGCGCTCGGTGTGATCACCAACGGGTTCTTGCCGCCGAGCTCCAGGCAAGCGGTTTGCAGATAGCGTCCGGTCAGCTCACCAATCTGGCGGCCGACTGCCGATGAGCCAGTGAAGCCGACCTTGTCGACAAAGGAGTTCTCGAGGGAGGCCTGCAGGCCGTCGAATGTCGCCGTTCCGTCCGCGTGGACCAGGTTGAAGACACCGTCCGGCAGGCCACCTCCCCGAACGAACAATTCATGCAGTGCTCCCGAGATCACGGCTGAATACTCGGCGGGCTTCCAGACGACGCTGTTACCAGCCACCAGCGCGGGCACGATGTACCAGGAAGGTACGGCGACCGGGAAGTTGCCGGCCGTAATGACGGCCACAGCGCCGAGAGGCCGCCGGTACGTGAACAGCTGCTTGTCCGGCATCTCGCTCGGCACAGTCTGGCCGTACAGCCGGCGCCCTTCACTGAGGAAGAAGTCGCAGGTATCGATGATCTCGCGCACTTCGCCCAGCGCCTCGGCGTAAGGCTTGCCGATCTCGGCCGTGATCAGCCGAGCCAGGGCCTCGGCATTGTCTTCGATCAGTCGGCCGATGTGAGCAATCGCCCGGCCGCGCATCGGCGCCGGCACCGCGGCCCAGGTCTGCTGCGCCTTGCTGGCGGACTCGGCGGCCCGAAGGAAAGTTGCCGCATCGGCGTACGACACCTCGCCGACGACCTCGGCCAACTTGGCCGGGTTCGTGCTGGCCACGCTACGGACGCCCGCAACCGGCGAGCCGTCGATGATGGAGAAGACAGATCGTGTCATCAGGCGGCTCCCACTGCGCAGATTGCCAGGACCGCTCGGTCGATCGCGTCGATTGCTTCGTCGATCTCATCGAGGCTCACCGACAGCGCCGGGCGTAGCCGGATCGAGCTCTCCCCGCACGGCAGCACGATCACTCGCTCCACCTTCCGAAGGTGCGAGATGACGGCGTTCCGCAGGTCACGGGTGTCGACGTCGAATGCGACGAACAGGCCGCGGCCGCGCACGTTGCTGATCATGCTCCCACGCTGCTGGATGTCGGCCAACCCAGCCATCAGGCGCGCTCCCTTTGGCCCGGCCTCCTCGATGAGACCCTCTGCTTCCATGATCTCCAGGATCCGGCGAGACCGAACCATGTCGGCCAAGCCGCCGCCCCAGGTGGAGTTGATCCGACCGGAGATGGCGAACACGTTGTCGGTAACCTCGTCGACCCGCCCACCTGCCATGATCCCGCCAAGCTGTGCCTTCTTCGCGAATGCCACGATGTCGGGCTGCACGCCGAGCTGCTGGTAGGCCCACGGCGTACCTGTTGTGCCGACACCGGTCTGAACCTCGTCGAAGATGAACAGCGCATCGTTGTCATGGACTATCTGCCTCAACGCGGTGAAGAACTCGGCGCGGATGTGATTGTCGCCGCCTTCACCCTGGATCGGTTCGGCGATGAAGGCAGCAATGTCATGTGGATGCGCGGCAAACGCGTTTCGAGCCTGCTGCAGGGCGTGCTGCTCCGCCGCGATCACCTCGCTCAGATGATCAGCCAATGGAAAGGTGATCGCCGGTACATCGATTCGCGGCCAGTCGAACTTCGGAAAGCGATCAGTCTTGATCGGTTCAGTGTTGGTCAAGGACAGCGTGTAGCCGCTCCGACCATGAAAGGCATGGGTGAGGTGCAGGACTCGAGAGCCAAGATGCGGGCTTCGGCCAGCGGCCTCGTTCTTCCGGCTCTTCCAGTCGAAGGCGACCTTGAGGGCGTTCTCCACGGCGAGTGCGCCACCCTCGATAAAGAACACGTGGGGCAGTTTGGGATCACCGAGCACGCGCACGAAGGTCTCGACGAACTCTGCATATGCCGTGCTGTAGATGTCAGGGTTCGCCGGCTTATTGACTGCTACCTGCGCTAGCTCTGCCATGAAGGTCGGATCGTCGACGAGTTCTGGCGGGTTCAGCCCGAGCGGCGCTGAGGCGAAACAGGTGTACATGTCGAGGTAGCGCTTGCCGTTGCGGGCGTCCACCAGCCGTGAGCCACTGCTTCGCCTGAGGTCCACGACCAGTTTCATGCCGTCGGTCAGCAGATGGCGACCGAGCACTTGATGCACCTCGGTCGGCTCGATGTGGATTCTCTCAGCCATCTAGCCCCCGTTTCAGCTGCGACATAATCAGCGGAACAGCGCTGTGTCTACGAAAAATCTTAGCGCAGTAGCTCGAAGTTAGCGGAATATGCTTCGGCCGCTCTCTCTCGCCTCAGCCGGAAGTCCAAGCGCCGCCGATATCTCCAGCCGGAGGCTGTCCAGCATTCCGCGCGCCTTCACCCGCGCGGCCGAGAGATCGGCGCTGAGGTAGGTGGGCAGCCGGGCCTCCAGATAGCACTTGAGTTTCGGTTCGGTCCCGGAGGGACGTACTACGACCGAGATCGCTTCTCCCAGGATTCGAACTCCATCGGTGGGCGGCAGTTGCTCGATGCCCGTCAATAGATCAGTCACGGTCACCGGCTGGCCGATGAGGGTCTGCGGTGGGTTCGCGCGTAGCCGTGCCATCGCATCGGAAATAAGCGTGCGGTCGTTCACCCGGACGGCTAGCTGGTCGGTTTCGTGTACGCCGTATCTGCGGGCGATCTCATCCAGCCGGTCAGAGGGGGTGGATTTGTGCGCCTTCAGCTCCGCCGTCAGCGCCAGCACTCGCACGAGCGCCGAGATGCCGTCCTTGTCCGGCACCGCCCCCGGATCGACGCAGTAGCCGATGGCCTCCTCGTAGCCGAAGGCAAGACCTGGTACGCGCCCGATCCACTTGAATCCGGTGAGCGTGTGGACGAACCGCTGCCCGTACGCGGCCACCATCGTCGACAGCAGTGAACTGGACGCGATCGAGCAGGCAAAGGTTCCTCGGATCCCGCGGCGCAGGGCGTCGTCGGCCAGCAGAGCGCCCAGCTCATCGCCGTTCAGCACCCGCCAACGGCCACCGATGGGTGCGGCGGCCGCGCACCGATCCGCATCCGGATCGTTGGCAATCGCCAGGTCTGCTCCGATTCGCTCGGCTTCAGCCACTGCGAGATCCATGACGCCTGGTTCCTCGGGGTTGGGAATCTTCAGGGTGGGGAACTCCGGATCGGGCTCCGCCTGCTCTGCCACAACCCTCGCAGGGGGGAAGTTCACGGCAGCTACGGCTTGCGACACGACCGAGCCGCCGACGCCGTGCAACGGCGTATAGACCCAAGACAGATCACGGGGGGAATCTGCCGGCACCAGTGACCCGATGCGTGCCAGATACGCGCGGGAAAGTTCATCGCCGATTGACACGTACGACTCCGCCCTGGGGATGTCGTCAAAGGTGTGCGCGCTGATCTCGACGATCCGAGCCTCGATCTCGGCATCGGCGGGCGGCACAATCTGCAAACCGTCGCCCAGGTAGACCTTGTAGCCGTTGTCCTGCGGCGGATTGTGCGACGCCGTCACCACCACGCCGGCGATGCAGGAGAAGTATCGGATTCCAAACGCGACAACCGGTGTTGGCTGCGGGCGGTCCGTGATCATGGTTTGGAAGCCGGCGCCGGCCATGATCTCCGCCGTGTCACGGGCAAAGACCTCTGAGTTGTGGCGGGCGTCGTAGCCGATGATCACCCTGCCACCCGCCAACCCACCATCCAAGAGATAGGTGGCCAGGCCAGCCGCGGTCTGGCCGACCAAGACGCGGTTCATCCGATTGGGCCCCGGCCCCAGCGGGCCGCGCAGGCCAGCGGTGCCGAACAGCAGGCGGCCGGTGAAGGCATCGGTCAGCTCTGCGCCAGCCTTCGGATCTCCAGCCTCGGCGGCGCTCAGTAGGTCGTCCACCCGCTGCCGGGTGACCGGATCAGGATCCTGCGCTGTCCAGGCGGCGATATCTCCAAGGAGGTGCCCGCTCAGCGCGGTGAAGGTCACAGTGCGGCTGCGATTCCGCTCAGCAGCATGCGCAGCCGAGGCGCCGCTTCCCGGCACGCCTCGAGCACTTCCTCGTGACTGAGCGGTGCCGGTGAAATGCCTGCTGCGAGATTGCTCACCAGCGAGATGCCCAAGACTTCCATCCCGGCTTCGCGGGCAGCAATCGCTTCTAGCGCGGTTGACATGCCAACCAGATCACCACCGAGCACGCCGGCCATCTTCACCTCGGCCGGTGTCTCGAACTGGGGCCCGCGGAATTGGACATAGACGCCTTCAGGCAGTCCCGGTTCGACCGATCGAGCAAGGTCGCGAAGGCGACCGGCATAGGCCTCAGACAAGTCGATAAATCTCGCCCCGATCAGTGGTGTGGCGCCGGTCAAGTTGATGTGATCACGGATCAATACCAGCGTTCCTGGGCCCCAGTCGCGGTTGAGTCCACCGCAGCTGTTGGTCAACACCAGGGTCGTGGCTCCGGCGGCTGCCGACGTCCGAACGCCATGGACGACCTGCGCGACGCCGCGCCCCTCGTACAGATGTGTCCGTCCGGTGAAGATCGCCGCGATTTTGCTGGTGCCCGTACGGACAACTCGAACCAGGCCGCCATGTCCGGCGACCGAAGGCTTCGCGAAACCGGGCACCTCGGCCAACTCACAGTTGCCAATCTCCCGTCCAAGATCGTCAGCCGCGGCGGACCAACCGGAGCCCAAGACGAAGGCCAGATCGATGCCGGCGAGGGCGAAGCGCTGCAGGAGGAACGCTGCCGCATGGCTGGCGAGCTGCTCCGGACTGGCGGGTTCAGAGGCTTCACTCATCGTCGGCTACCCAGCCGCTCTTGCACGGCCGCGAGCGCAACTCAGCCACGTAATCCGCCGGAGCTCCGGCGGTCTCCGCTGCGTCAGCGAGAATCCCGACGGTGAGCGCGCTTGGGGTACCGCCCTCGAAATCGTCGAGAACGTAGACCCAGGCGAGCTGTTCGCCTTCGAGCGTCGCCACCCGCACCCTGACCTTGCGATACAGACCCTGGTCGGCGCCTTCCCAGCTGTCGAGTGACGCCTCGTCCGCATCGGTGACGTCGTAGAGCGCAACGAAAATCTGCGATCCCGGTTGTTCGACCAGCGTGGGCAGCGCTCCATCCCAGCCCTCGCCCCCGAAAGTGATCCGCCAGCCCGGCAACCAGCCGGTGCCGCGCAACGGCGAATGCGGGCAGCGGTGAGCCATCTGGCGGGGATCCAGGTTGCTCCCGTACGCCGCGTACAGCACGGCAGCGAGGTTATCGCCCGCGAACGATCATCAACAGCTGCGAGCGTCGATAATCGAGCGCCGACGAGCGGAGGAGGAGCGAGCAGAGGGTGTTGTTTCCTCGGCGAGTCGACGACGACGTCGGCGGCTGAAGGGCGCGATGCGCGAACAGCTGTCAGTGAGGAACAATGCGGAGGTGACTCGAGTGGTCATTGTCGGTGGCGGTCCGGGTGGCTACGAGGCTGCGCTCGTCGGCAGGCAGCTGGGCGGCGAGGTGACACTGGTGGATTCCGACGGCCTGGGCGGCTCGGCGGTGCTGACCGATTGCGTCCCGTCCAAGACCTTGATCGCTACCTCGGACGTGATGACCGAGGTTCGTGAGTCGGCTGAGCTGGGGTTGCGGTTCGGCCCGAGTGGCCAAGCAAGGGTCGATTGGAGCGTCAACGTTGATTTGCAGTCGGTGAACCGACGGGTCTTGGCGCTGGCCAAGAACCAGTCCGCCGACATCGCTGAACGGCTGCGGCGCGAGGGCATTTCGATTCTGAATGGGACCGGCCGGTTGGATGGGCCTGAGCGCGTCGTGGTCCGAACCGATGCCGGCGAACAAAGTGTGGACGCCGATGTGATCTTGTTGGCCACCGGCGCGAGGCCGCGAGAACTGCCCGACGCCAAACCCGATGGTGAGCGCATCCTCACCTGGACTCAGGTTTATGGCCTGTGCGATCTGCCGGGGCGGTTGATCGTTGTCGGCTCCGGGGTGACCGGTGCGGAGTTCGCCAGTGCCTACGAAGCGCTCGGGGTAGAGGTTGTCCTGGTCTCGTCCCGAGATCGTGTTCTCCCGGGTGAGGACGCCGACGCTGCTCAAGTCCTGGAGGATGTCTTCGTTCGCCGCGGCATGAGCGTGATGTCGAAGTCACGAGCCCAGTCGGTGACCCGGGAGGGCGACCAGGTGACAGTGCGGCTAACTGATGGTCGCGAGGTCACTGGCTCGCACTGCCTATTGGCGGTCGGGTCGGTGCCGAACACTTTAGGCATCGGCCTGGAGGAGGCCGGGGTGACTCTGGACTCCGGCGGGTTCATCACCGTCGACCGGGTGTCGCGCACATCCGTACGCGGAATCTATGCCGCTGGCGACTGCACCGGCGTTCTGATGCTTGCCTCCGTAGCGGCCATGCAGGGCCGCATCGCCATGTGGCACTCGTTGGGGGACGCCGTCTCACCATTGGACCTGAGGAACGTCTCGTCGAATGTCTTCACCGCGCCGGAGATTGCCACTGTGGGAGTGACCCAACGGCAGGTCGACGACGGCGAGGTCCCGGCCAGCAGGGTGACATTGCCGCTCAGCGGCAACGCACGCGCCAAGATGCAAGGCAGTCGTGACGGCTTCGTGAAGCTGTTCTGCCGGCCCGCGACTGGGATCGTGATCGGCGGTGTGGTGGTGTCACCACGGGCCAGCGAATTGATTTATCCACTTTCCATAGCCGTGGCCGAACGGCTGACGGTCGATCAGATCGCTGGCGCCTTCACTGTCTATCCCTCGCTCACCGGCTCGCTGGCCGAGGCCGCCCGACGGCTCAAGGGCACCCGCACCGCTGGCTGAGCTGGCGACAGCCAGGTACGGTCAACGCGTGAGTGTGCTGGCCAACACCGCTCCGCTGGTGGAGACGGCGGAGTTGCTGCGCGGCCGCAGCTGGGTGGCGCTAACGGGTGCGGGGATCTCGACGGACTCCGGCATCCCGGATTACCGCGGCCCGACCTCGCCTCGAGCGACTCCGATGCGGTATGGCGAGTTCATTGCCTCAGCAGAGGCTCAGCGCCGGTACTGGGCCCGGTCCTTCCTCGGCTGGCAGCGGATCGGTCACGCGAAGCCCAATGAGGGTCATCGGCTGCTGGTCGATCTTGAAAGTACGGGCTTGCGCGGAGTGATCACTCAGAACGTTGACGGGCTGCACGCTTCAGCCGGGAGCTCACGAGTGATCAACCTGCACGGAGAGATCGCGGCCGTGATCTGTCTAGATTGCGGCCATCGCACATCCCGCAGTGTTATTCAGGGCCGGCTGAGCCGACTAAATCCGAGCCTGAATTCACGGCGACTTCCGCAGCACGGCGCGATACGACCGGACGGAGACGCGGTGGTCGAAAGCTGGCGGACTTTCGTGCTTGCCGACTGCATGGTCTGCGGTGGTCGGCTCAAACCCGACGTGGTCTTCTTCGGTGAGTCGGTGCCCAAGTCTCGAGTCGAGGATGCCTACCGTCTGGTGGACGACGCGGAGGTGCTGGTCGTCCTCGGCTCGTCGCTCACGGTGATGTCCGGACTCCGTTTCGTCCGCCACAACGCCAAGAAAGGCCGGCCGGTCGTGATCATCAATCGCGGATCGACCCGCGGTGACAATCTGGCAATGATCAAGATTGATCGCGGCTGCTCGGAGAGTCTCGGCGAACTCGCCGTCTTGCTGGCTGGCTAGCCGTCGAACATGTCGCCGAACATGTCGCCGATGCCCCCGCCGATTTCACCGAACCCTTCGCCGACGCCGCCGATCGCGTCCCCGACACCCTCACCAACACCACCGATGGCGTCACCGACGCCGCTGAACATGTTGCCCATGCCGCCGAACAGAAAGCCGCCGATCAACGCACCGGTGAGCAGATCGCTACCGCGCCAACGGCTGTAGTAGCCCTGAGCCCACGGAGCGTACGCCTGTCCGCCCTCCCAATACGGCACCCGCTGTGCTCCGACCTGAACGGTGCGAATGTAGGGATCCGCTCCGGCTAGCACGCGCTCGGCGTCCGCCGGGCACGCTGGCACAGGGCGGGGGACCCCGCCGGGCGGAGCCCACTGCACATCCCGAGAGGACGGTCCATGAGCTGGATTGAAGAAGCAGGGCGGTCGCTTTGCCGGGAGCGGTTGCCCGGCGATTCGTGCCTTGACGCAGGCAACCGCATATCGACCGTCCTCGAGAATTTCGGTGACATGCCGGATCTCTTCGGGCCGACGCACCGCATCGAGCGAGGCCTTGGCGTTGTCGTAGGCATCCAGGGCGCGCTGGTAGTCCTGTTGCATCGGCTCGTCGAGGGCGTGGCCGGCAACGTCGGCATCGAGTCGCTGGAGTTCTTCTCCGAACCTGGTGACATCCTCGTCAGCGGCACGCCGGGAGGTCGCCAGCACCGACTCGAGTTCGGCCCGCTCGGCGGCTTCCCGTTGCTGTAGGGAATGCCTGCGATACAGCGCTGCGCCGCCACCGATCACGACAAGCAGCAGCAGGAGTACGACAAGCTCGGACATATATTCAGTCTGCCCAGCGGAGTGCTGCCTCAATCCAGGCTGAGCCTGTTTTTACCTTCTTCTCAAGGCGAACCATCAGGCGTCGATGATCTCGCAGAGTGTTGAGCCACTCGTCACAGTCGCGCCCGGGGAAGCGCGCAAGTTGGTGATCTTGCCCCCCCGATGGGCGTTCAGGGGCTGTTCCATCTTCATTGCCTCCAACACAACGACGAGATCCCCGGTCTGGACCACCTGTCCCTCGCTGACTGCAACTTGGACGATCGTGCCCTGCATGGGCGAAGTCAGTGCGCTCCCCGATGCTGCCTTGGCCCCCGAGCCGCTGCCACCGCGGCGAGCCGGCTTTCGGGCACGCGCTGCCGAACCGTTGACGCCGCCAAAGCCAGCTGGAACCACCACTTCAAGCCTCTTGCCATTCACTTCCACCACGACCCGTTCCCGCTCGGCGGGCTGCGACGGCTGCGGCGGCGGGCCAGCGTACGGCGCAATCTCGGCGGCGAACTCCGTCTCTATCCAGCGCGTGTGGACGCCGAAGACACCGTCGGGCGCGGTGAAGGCAGGGTCGTCGAGCACTGCTCGGTGAAATGGGACGACCGTAGGCATGCCCTCCACCACCAGCTCCCCGAGCGCCCGGCGGGAGCGCGCCAGCGCCTGGTCGCGGTCGGAACCGGTGATGATGATCTTGGCGACCAGTGAGTCGAAGTTAGCCGGTACGGTCATGCCGCTTAGGTAGCCCTCGTCGACGCGGACGCCCGGACCGGATGGCGGCCTCCAGCCAGTCAGTGTTCCCGGCGCTGGCATGAAGTTTCGGCCCGCGTCTTCGGCGTTGATCCGGAACTCGATGCTGTGCCCGGAAATGGCAGGGTCGTCGTAGCCGAGCGGCTCGCCATTGGCGATCCGGAACATCTCTCGAACCAGGTCAAGGCCGGTTACCTGCTCCGATACAGGGTGCTCAACCTGCAACCGGGTGTTCACCTCGAGAAACGAGATCGTGCCGTCCTGACCCACGAGGAATTCGCAGGTCCCCGCGCCCATATAGCCAGCCGCCTTCAAGATTGACTTCGACGCGGAGTACAGCCGCTCCTGCTGTTCATCGGAGAGGAAGGGTGCCGGTGCCTCTTCGACCAGCTTCTGGTGCCGCCGCTGCAGTGAGCAGTCCCGGGTGGAGACCACCACCACATTGCCTTCGGCGTCAGCCAAGCACTGCGTCTCGACGTGTCGAGGTCGGTCAAGATATCGCTCGACGAAGCATTCACCCCGGCCGAATGCGGTGACGGCTTCCCGGGTGGCTGAATCGAACGCCCGCCCGATCTCGTCCATCTCGCGGGCAACCTTCAGACCGCGGCCACCCCCGCCGTATGCAGCCTTGATCGCCACCGGGAGCCCATACTCCTCAGCGAAAGCGACGACGGCTGCCGCGTCCGGCACCGGGTCGGTCGTGCCTGGCACCAACGGGGCACCCACCTGCTGTGCGATGTGCCGAGCCCTGACCTTGTCGCCCAGCGCCTCGATGGCCGACGGCGGTGGCCCGATCCACATCAGTCCGGCGTCTATCACGGCTTGAGCGAACGAGGCGTTCTCGGCCAAGAAACCATATCCAGGGTGGATAGCGTTGGCGCCGGTCTTCACTGCGACCTGGATGATCTTGCCAGCGTCCAGATAGGTTTCGGCCGGCGTGCTGCCTCCGAGTGCATGTGCTTCGTCGGCTAACGAGACGAACAGACTGTCCGCATCCGGTTCGGCGTAGATCGCAACACTCGGCAGACCAGCGTCGGCTGCTGCGCGGATAACCCGGACCGCAATCTCGCCCCGATTGGCGACGAGCAATTTGCGAACGATCACGAGTCCTCCCCGAGCGCCGGGTTACGAGGTACGAGGGCCTAACTGGAGGGAGTCTAGCCATGGAAATGCACGCCGTCCCCCGGCCTGAGTTGGGCCGCATGATCGGCCGAGTGCTCGGTCAAGACTGCGATCACCGGATAGCCACCCGTCACCGGATGGTCGGCCAGGAAGATCAACGGTTGACCGGACGCTGGGACCTGAACAGCGCCTCGGATCAACCCCTCGGAGGGCAGTTCGTCGCCGATGCGACGGGTCAGCGGGGGACCTTCCAGCCGGACTCCAACCCGATCGGCGTCGACCGACACCGTCCATCGCTCGCTGAGCAGGCTGCCCCACGCCTCGTCGGTAAACCAGTCAACTCGAGGGCCGGGAAGGACATCGAGGTGCTTACTGGGCACCTGCGGCGGAGCAATGTCAACGCCTGGCAGCATTCCGGCGGGTTGATCCACATCGATGGACATTCCGCGCCGCAGCGGCGGTGGGCCCAGGCCGGACAAGACGTCGGTCGAGCAGCTGCCGAGAGTCTCCGGCATTCGAAGCCCTCCTCGTACGGCAAGGTAGTTGCGAACCCCAGTGGCGGGCGTGTCCACGCCAAGCCGCTCACCTGGCCCCAAAGGCAGTGCTGCATGGGAGGCGGTGGGTTGATCATTGATCCGCAGCTGGGTGAAAGGACCGGTGACCGCTACCCAGTGGAGCTTGGTCGCTGTGATCACCAAGCCGCCGAAGGTCACTTCGATGACTGGGGCACTTTCGGGATTGCCTACCAAGCGGTTGGCCAGAGCGCTCGATGCCCGATCGGCGGCGCCCGACGGGGAGACGCCCAGATGGGCGAATCCGGGTCGGCCGCGATCCTCGATCAACGCCAGCGGCCCGGTGTCCTCAACCAAGATCACGATTCGGGAATGGCAACGAACCGGACCTTGTCGCCCGGCTGCAGCAGCGCTGGGGAGGGTCGGCGTAAATCCCACAATTCGGCCTTGGTCCGGCCGATCAACTGCCAGCCGCCGGGCCCCTCGCGCGGATAGATGCCCGACCAGGAATCGGCCAAGGCGACGGCGCCCGCCGGCACCCTGGTACGGGGAACCGGCCGGCGGCGGACCCGGAGCCAGTCATGTTCTGGTTGCAGATAGGCGAAACCTGGGGCGAAGCCGCAGAAGCCCACGGTCCAGATCTGGTCCGAATGCAGCCGAACGACATCGGCAGGTGTGCCGTTGATCTGCTCAGCCACCTCAACGAGATCCTCACCCGAGTAGTCCACCTCGATCCGGATCGGAAGCGATTCCACCTTGTCGCGGACTACCGGCGGCGCCGT
Source organism: Actinomycetota bacterium (assembly GCA_046732135.1). Taxonomy (GTDB): domain Bacteria; phylum Actinomycetota; class Actinomycetes; order Propionibacteriales; family Propionibacteriaceae; genus Microlunatus. Next base: position 1,120 of record JBKPML010000124.1, on the reverse strand, counting down.
GAGCAATCGGCTCCGTTCTTCGTCGCCCAAGGCAGCCTCCAGCCTCAGCAATGCAGTCCGAGCACCTGGAATGACCTCTTTGATCTTGCTCTCCTGCCGAAGCAACGGCAGCAGTCCGAGCACCTCATCCAAATCCTCGCATTCCAACAGCGTCGCGGTTGGGCCGTAAGGCAGCAGCCGGCGGCTCATGACTTAGCCACAAATGGCGCGATCATGACGCCCTCGCCGAGCAGCGCATCTCGGACAGCGGTGGCCATCTGAACCGCCCCCGGCGAATCGCCATGGGTGCAGAATGAATCGGCTCGGCCATCGCGCGCCGCCATCACGGCACGTTCTGCGGCAAGGGAGGGATCGGCGATCAGAGCACCCTCCTGCCGCCGGTCCACCAGCCTGCCATCACTGGTGTAGTTCCGGTCGACGAAGTACTCGGTGACCGTGCGCAGGCCCGCAGCGGCCGCACGCTGCAGCAATTTTGACCCGGGCAGACTCAGCAATGGCAGTTCGGGGTCGAAGGCCACCACGGCCTCGACCACGGCCGCTGCCTGCTGTTCATGATCAATAACTGTGTTGTAGAGGGCGCCGTGCGGTTTGACGTAACGCACCCGGCCACCGACCGACCGCGCCAACCCGTCGAGTGCGCCGATCTGATAGATCACAGCAGCAGTGAGATCGGGCGCGGACATGTCGAGGAACCTGCGACCAAAGCCGACCAGGTCCGGATAGGACACCTGCGCACCCATGACCACCGCTGCAGCAGCCGCCTGCCGGCAGGTCTCCCGTAGGGTCGCGGGGTCTCCGGCGTGAAAACCGCAGGCAATGTTCGCGCTTGTGATCAATGAAAGCATCGCCGCATCGTCGCCGAGCTTCCACGGCCCGTAGGATTCGCCAAGGTCGGCGTTCAGATCGACGGGCACGCCGCCATTGTTGCGCAGAAACTGGTGTGGGCCTCTCACGAGTATGAGTCGCAAGAGGCCCACCAGCTGGCCAGAGTCAGTGACGTCTCCAGCCGACCGGGCGACCTAGCAGGCCCCACCAGCCCGTCACCGGCTGCTGCGGCGAGTTGCCTCACCGTGCGGGCCTTCGGTCTCTCCCGATCCCGCCCCCCTTGCGGAAGGCGTAA
>JBKPML010000123.1:0-9964 GCA_046732135.1 Actinomycetota bacterium | reverse complement strand
ACCCCCCGCACGTTGCGGGACCTGGTCAGCTGTTGCCAACGGTCATTGCGTTGAAGTTCGAGCTTTTTCGGGGAAACAGCAGCACACCAGTCGAGCTGCTGTGGGCCGCGATCGAGGTCGTGCCGACTGACCGCCTTGAGCGATCAGAAGCTGAGCAGCTGGTCGCCTCTCTAGAGGCGTCGCTGGAGGCGTTGCGACAGAGCAGGCGTCACCGCAAAGACGCGCGATCTGACCAATTCAATTAATCGAAAGGAAGACAGGCATGGTCAACCAGGGAAAGCTCGCCGCCGAACTGCTTAATGACGCCAAGCAGGTGCACGGCAACCCGAGCCGCGCAAACACGCTAGCCCTCATCGGCATCGGAAACGCCTTGCTTCAGATTGCTGAACAACTCGGGCGTCTCGACCACCTCAGTACGATGGTCGGCTCTCTCGACGAAAGCACGCATAGGCCCTAATCTCGCACGGCCGGTTCACAGCCTCCGACTCGCTGGACAGCGGAACGAGCGGTGGAAACGCGGCCGAGCCGCGGGCGGAAGACGGGAGCGGACAGGCCGCGCTCGCGAGGCTGTCAAATGTGGCGCTGTGGTTGCGTCCGAACTAATGGTGTATCCCGATCGCCTACGTGCTCCTGATCCCGATTTCTTGTGGACCCTGCTGGATCGACTCGGTCGGTTCAGGTCGGTCTGGGCCAGGGCTGACTGAGCGCGTGGCAATTAGCCCGAGTCGAGGTCAAAGAAGTTGGCGACTCGTGACACTGCTACGGTCTGCGAAGTCCTGATCATGATTGATGTCGCGACTATCGCCGCTCTCACCTGCGACCCCACCGAGCGTTGAACCGGGCCACTCCCGCGGCCGCCAACGCCCACCGCCGCGTCCTCGCCATCGCCGATCAGACCACGGTCACCGTCATCGACCTAGCCACCGGAGAGATTCTCAGCACCCATACCATCGAACCCGACCGCAGCTACTGGCGAAACCAACAAAAACAACTCCGCCGATGGCCAAAACGTCACCAATGACCCGACTCATCTGTCACACATGACCTGACTCATCACAGCGTCGTCAAGGAGTGATTTCTGCTATTTATCCCATCCAGCGCTTGGAGCATAGATGTGTTAATCGCCAAGCTGCGTGAGGTCGAGTTGGAGGAGGCGTTCGGGGTCGGCGAGGAAGTCGATCTCGGCGATTTTCCCATTCTTGATCGTGATGGCGGCGATCGAGAACGGCCGGCCGTGGAGGAAGCTGACCATCCCGGCGGCGCCGTTGATGAGCGCACGCCGCATGGTCAGGTCGACTCGGGACCAGAGTAAGGCTTGGCTGGCGACGGTCTCCGCACCTTGGATGTGCTGCGATAGGCCGGTAGGGCCGCCATCGGCTCTGAGCACGACATCGGGATCGAGAACAGCGACGAGCGCATCGAAGTTACCGTCCCGGGCAGCTGCGAGGAACGCCTCGACGACCTCCCATTGGGCGGTCAAGTCGACATCCGGAACTGGGGCGGCGCCGCGAACGCGGCGGCGCGCGCGGCTGGCGAGCTGGCGGGTCGCGTCGGGCGAGCGCTCCATGATCGGCGCAATCTCATCGAATGGCACCGCGAACATGTCATGGAGTACGAAGGCCAGCCGTTCGGCCGGGGTGAGCGTCTCAAGCACGACCAGCAAGGCGAGACCGACCGAGTCGGCAAGCAGCGCCTCGTGCTCGGGATTGCTGCCCTCGGTTGGATCGATGATCGGGTCCGGCAAGTGCACGTCGAGTGGCTGCTCGCGCCGCGTGTTGCGTGCGCGGAGCATATTCAGCGCGACGCGTGCGACAACGGTTGTCAGCCAGCCGCCAAGGTTCTCGAGCTCGCTCGTGTCCGCGCGGCTGAGCCGCAGCCAGGCATCCTGAACAGCGTCGTCAGCCTCGCTGAGCGACCCGAGCATCCGGTACGCAACCGCTCGCAGATGCGGTCGGTGATTCTCGAATTGCCGAGCGAGCCATTCCTGCTGATCCATGTCACATTCCTCTCGCGCAGCGTGTCAAAAAGCTAGACCCGCGAAATCCGCGGAATGTGACAGGAAACGAAGGAAGGACACGATGCGCGTTTTCATCGCAGGAGCGAGCGGCGCCCTTGGCAGCCGGCTCGTTCCCCAGTTGATCGATGCAGGCCACGAAGTGATCGGTACCCACAACTCACCGACCAGCGCAGAGCTGCTGCGGACGCTGGGCGCGGAGCCCGTGCAACTCGATCTACTCGACGCACGGGCAGTGCGTCAAGCCGTGCTCGTAAGCGAGCCCGAGGCAATCGTGCACCAGGCGACCGCGCTTGCGAACGCGAAGTTCAGCCGCAGCCTCGACAAGACGTTTGCCAAGACCAACCAGCTGCGGACGAAAGGCACCGACGCGCTCCTGGCGGCCGCGCGCGAGGCGGGTGTGCGGCGGTTCGTCGCGCAGAGCTTCGCCTGCTACCGGTACGTGCGCGAGGGCGGTCCCGTCAAGACCGAGCAGGATCCGCTCGATCCGAACCCGCCCACGAACACGGAGGAGAGCTGGGCGGCCATGGCCCATCTCGAGCGGGCGGTCACCGACTTCGGCGGGATCGCCCTGCGCTACGGCGGCTTCTACGGTGCTCCCAACGACGGCTGGGCCGAGCTTGTGCGCAAGCGGTGGTTTCCGATAATCGGCGACGGCGGCGGCATTGTCTCGTGGATCCACCTCACGGACGGTGCCTCAGCGACCGTACTGGCGCTCGAGCATGAGGGGCCTGCGATCTACAACATCGTCGACAACGACCCCGCGCCGGTACGCGAATGGCTGCCAGTGCTCGCCCAATGTCTGGGCGCCAAGCCGCCCCGGCGTTTACCGGCCTGGCTAGTGCGGCTGTTTGCCGGCGAGGCAGCAGTCGTGACGGGTACCGCGGTTCGCGGCGCCTCCAACGCGAAGGCCAAGCGCGAGCTCGGCTGGACGCTGCAGTACCCGAGCTGGCGCCAAGGGTTTCCGGCCGTCTACTCGGCACTCCAGATGGCGGACGGACCCAACCCCCAACCGGCCACTCGGACAGGCCAGTCGCCCGGCTAACAGGCTTGCCGCCGATGCGTCACCCCTATCGAAACTTGGCGCGCCGCGGTCGGTGCAGACTGGTTGCCGGCCTGCCGACGACCTGTCGAGGGGCGCGTTTCCCCTGCTGGGTGATGCACAAAAGTGGTCGCGTACGACATGCGCCGGAGCCGGTTCTGTGCGGACGCGTCGCGATCATGGAATTTGGCGTGCGATGCCTGGCCCAAAGATCGCCTCACCGGAAGCCACGGCCCGGATCGCCCTACCGATCTTCTCTTGCTCGGCCCCTTGACCACATATCCACGAGCATCGGCCCGCATTGTTGCGAACACCGAGTCGTCGTCGTCGAACATGGTTAAAACCAGGACAGCCACCTAGGGCGCTACCCGGCTGATCTCGCGAGTGACCGCTAAGCCATCCTGGCCTGGCATCTGGGGTCGAGCACTGCCACATTCGGGCGGTTGAGCACCACTTCCCGTACGGTTTCGCGACCGTCAGCGGCGACACCCACCTCGATTCCGGACAAGGACTCCGGCAATACGCTTGATCGGTGGGCCTGTCGGAAGGTGAGCTCGCGGCACGCTCGGGCTCCTCGGTGCAACTGGTGCGGGAGCTCAAGCGCTTCGGAATTCTCGTCGAGCAGGGCGACGGCCGGTTCTCCGCTAAGGAGGTGCATCGCGTCCGGCTGATGGAGGCGTTCGAGGAGGCCGGGATCGATCTGGAGGTGATCGCCCGTGGGATCTCGGCCGGCAAGCTCGGGTACGAAAACATCGAGCTCCTCCTTTCCGAGCCGGCGGCGTTCTCCACGTCCTATGAGGAGATCGCGCGCGATGGCGGGCGGTCACCCGAGGCGATTCGTCGGCTCGTCCGCGAGTGGGGTCTGGCGCAAGTCGGCTCGCAGATGCATCTTCGCGACGACGACGCTGAAATGATCCGCGAGCTCCTCGACGTTTGGGGCGCGGCCGACGACGACGAGCTCGCCCGTCTCGCGCGCGCATACGGGCAGAACATTCGCCGCTTGGTGGCCTCAGATCTCAAGATTGCGAATAGCTCGGTGTTCGCACGCCTTCGGGAGAGCGGATTGAAGGACGCCGACTTGCGAGCCGCCGCGGGTAACCTCGGTGTCCGGGTCATGGCGCTCGGTGAGCGGATGATGATCTGGCTCCGCAGCCGCCACCTCGAGCATGAGGTCATCTCCGCGACCGTTCAGGGCACGGAGGAGTATCTCCAGGAGCTCGGAGAGGTTGCTGAGCACGCGCTTCGGCCTCCCGCGATCGCCTTTCTCGATTTGACCGGCTACACCGCTCTTACCGAGGAGCGCGGCGATGAGGCGGGCGCCGACCTCGCCGACCAACTAGCCACGCTCGTGAACGCGGCCGCTCTGCCCCGCGGCGGCCGCCCCGTGAAGTGGCTTGGCGACGGCGTGATGTTCCACTTCCCCGACGCGACGGCTGCCGTACTCACAGGTCTCGACCTCGTGGAGCAAACGCCGATCGCTGTCAAGGTTCGGGCGCGTGTGGGCGTCAATGCCGGACGCGTGATCTTTCGCGACGGCGACTACTTCGGGCGGACAGTCAACGTCGCATCGCGAATCGCGGACTACTCGCGACCCGGCGAAATTCTCGTAAGCGAGGAGGTAAAGCAACAGTGGCACGGCGACGGGGTGGCGTTCCAGCCGATCGGTCCCGTCGCGCTCAAGGGCCTCAAAGACGAGATCACGATCTACAGCGCCACACGCTCTTGAGGGAAGATGACGACGCTCTGGAGAGGAACTTGTGAAGAGTGGCTCGAGGCGCGTCGCGAGTTGCTAGACGCTTAGAAGGACCACGCGCGGCGGCGACGACATTGCACGCCGGCGGCAAGAGCTTCGGTGGGTCCGAATGGACAATGAGTACCGCTTCGAGACCGACGGGCGCGCCCCCAGCCAGCGGGCAGGATCGACACCGAGCCGGGATCAACCAGCTTCCGGCCACTCGAATCACAACGCGTAGAGGGGAAACGAGGCCGCCGCAGCTCTAACAAGGCAGGCTCTGCGGGCATCAGACATCCTAAATCCCGATCGTTTTGGACGCCGACCTGGTCACCGCCATGGAGGAGATCCACGTCACCCGGATGATGGGACTGGCACCCGAGCCCCGCAATGTCAGCCTGCTGGCAATGTACGACCCGGGCCCTATAGAAAACAGCTGAAGCTTCTTCTCGATAGCTTCGATCGGCGGTCCGCTCGATCGAGCCAGGCCGAGACTGTCGTTGCCGGACGAGTATTACGGAGGCGTTGACCCCAAGGATGTCTCCAGGTGTCACAGGCGGCGTCGGTGCGAGCGGCCGGGGCGAGGAGCGCGACGCTGATGCCGGCGGCGTACATGTTGGCCGCCTCGCGCACCGTGTAGCTGCGGCGGTCCATCGGGGAAGCAATAACTACCCGTTCCGCCCCAGCCGGCGAGGTCGTGAGGCGACAGTCCCGCGGCCTCCGACGGCTCCAACTTCGCAACGAACCGCACGGGCCCGGGTTTCGAGAGCACGGGCTGCAGCATCTAAGTTCCCCTGGAGAATCCTGATGTTGCAGAATGCAAGGCCCGCCGTCATGGCAGTTCCGCTCGGCGCCACGATGATGCTCGCCACATGCTCTGGTGACGCCATGCCGAAAAAATCCGTCACTGTCTGCCGACGGCGTGATCCGCTCGTTCGCTCCGTGGGCTTGCGGGATATCAGCCGTGTTGATGTCGGTGCCACTCTTTATCTTCGATTGCATGGTGACTGAGACCAGAACCCGCACCGAGTCGCATGGTGGCGCAATCCCATGGCGCACAGTGGATCTGACACTTCAGGTGACCAGGTCAGCCTGGCTCTCGACCACCCGGCCGGATGGTCGACCACACGCCGCGCCCGTTTGGTTCCTCTGGGCAGAAGGAGCGGTGTACTTCGCGACTGCCCCCACCTCCCAGAAGGGAGTCAACCTGAGCACCCAGGACTACGGTGTCCTCCAGGTCGGCGACGGGGACGACGTGATCATTATCGAGGGGCAGATTCGGCTTGTCACCGATCCGACGGAGCGGCAGGTGGTAGCCGAGCAGTACGGCAAGAAGTACGTCGAGCCCGTCACCGGTGAACGCGCTGCCATTGATTGGCCTGGGTCGGCCCTTTACCGGCTTGATGCGAACAAGGTGATGGCCTGGATCTATGGGAACGTGGCAGCCCGCACTGACTGGCGTTGGACCTCTTGAGCGTCGGTTGGGCCATGAGCAGCTTGGAAGCGGGCAGGCGCGTGGAAGGTTGGACAGCGGATCCGTGGCTTCGCGACGACGCCGATCCCGTTGTTCGATGAGCACTTTGCATTACTCGAAGGGTGCCGTTGAAGGGTCGGCTTACAGCCCAGCCAACGACGAGACTGTGCTGCAATGTCGCAGGGCTTGGTAAGGCGTTCGGGCGGTCGGTGAGCGTCAATGTTTGTCAAGCGGCTAATCCACCGAGCCCACCCACCACTCTGAGGCGAGGGTCAGGCCGCGACTGTGGAGTACGGCCCTCTTCGGCTCGTCGAGATGAGCGGTCACGACGATCATCTGAGCGGCTCCGCAGCTGGCTGCCCAGCTGCGCAGGGCATCGAGTAGAAGAGGCCCGACCGTCAGCCACTCATCGGGGTCGGCGACTGCGAAATCGTCAACCACGCAGCTAACTCCTCCAGGATCGTAGACGGGCGGAGCCGGAACGAGGCGGCCGATGGCAAAACCGCGCAGATCAGCGTTGTCTTCTGTGGCTGTCAGGACGAGGGTCTTGTCGTCGTCCAGGATGGAGGCGAGGTAAGCGCGTTGGCGGTCCATGGCGTCAGGGGCTGGGCGCCAAAACCTTGGCCGGTACGCGGCGTAAGCCGTCCGGCGTGCGGAGGCGATCCCAAGCAGCCCCTCCACGTCGTCCAGACTGGCCCGCCTGACCCCCAGCACCGACCCAGCATGTCACTAGGCATCACTCGCGAAGCCGCCGAGCAAATCCTGACCTGTGCTGGCGACGAACAGCGCGACCTCACACCGGAGGGCTGGCCGAACACCGCCGGCATCTCATCGCCGAGCCCGAGGCGGGCTATGAAGCCGACCAGGTGCCTGATGAGCAGATCGCCGAGCTGCGGGCCATCGCAGCCCCCCGGCACCGGCCCACCTGCACCTCCGCGGGCCGGTGCTCACGCGTGAGCAGAATGTCGAGACTGGGCCCGCACCCGGTACGGATCCCTCTCAGCTTGAGGGTTGAAGGCCGTGTCGTCTCGGCGAGGCACCAGGCTCGCGATCGAGAGATAAGGGCCAACTGCTGCAGTTTGCTGCTGCAGGTGCTCGAAATCAGTGAGTGGGGAAGCGCCGAAACTGCATTTGACTAGGGTGGAGCCAACGGGACTCGAACCCGTAACCCCTTGCTTGCAAAGTGACGGCCTCGCCATCGGTGAGCGTCACTCACGCTCGTTGAGGGCGGAGAAGCCGCGTTGAATGGCGCCGAGGTACGGCACTGTTGCTGTACTTTGCAGCTGTACTCGCCAGGCTCGGGCAGTGATCATAGGCCCGTCGACGGAGTGGTTCGAATGGAGTACGGCCTTCATCGGTGCGCTCGCCCAGCGTTGACGCTAATCGACTGCGGCCATGCTCCACTGGCCGGCTACAGCTCGGCATCGCGGCAGGTGAGTATCGAGCTGGACGAGACCCTGAGCACTCGCTCTGCCTTCCAGTTGCGATGCCGGCAGGCAGGTCGCACACAATCTGCTTGATCGATTTGACCGGCCGGCGGCGGATTTTCGTGAGCAGCTCCAACGCGGACCGGAAGGTGAGCGCATCACTTGAATGATCACACACGCCGCTCATCCTGCTAGCCTCGCAGCACTCCCAATGGTCGTCGGGAATCTTGATCCGGGAGTCTCGTGGGGCGCCGACCGCCGTGCCCAGCTCAAGCTGCAAGACGGGAGTTCTCTAGATGCGAGTCGTCGTGACAGGAGGAACGGGACGGGCCGGACGGTGGGTTGTTCGTCTCCTGGCGGAGGTCGGCCACGAGGTCGTGAACTTCGACCTCGCCAGCCGACCAGAGCTGGAGCTGCCAGGAGAGTTCTGCCGGGTAGATCTAGCGGACGCGGGCAAGGTCTACGATGCGCTCTTCCAGTTCCGCCCCGAAGGCATTTGTCATCTGGCAGCCAACCCGGCCCCGAGCGGTCAGGCGCAGATCGACGTCTTTGACAACAACGTGGTGAGCGCCCACAACCTCATGCAGGCGGGGGGCGATCTTGGGGTTTCGCGGGTCGTTTACGCCTCGAGTGAGATGGCGACCGGGCTGCTGACCGAGGGCACAGTTCCCACCCAGATCCCGTTCGATGAGACCGAGTGGCATCCATCCCCGAATGCGTACGCTCTGAGCAAGTACATCAGCGAAGTGATCGCAGACTCGGCCGCGGTCCGCTACCCGCAGACGGCCTGGGTAGGGCTGCGCATCAATAATGTCATCGCTCCCGACGGTTACGACCGGTTCCGAGACGAGTGGGACGACCCTAGCCTCAGCAAGGCAAACTTCTGGAGCTACATCGACGGTCGCGACGTCGGCACCGCCTACCGCGCGGCGTTAGAAGGCACGAGCAGCGGCCACGAGGTTTGCCTGATCGCGGCGGCCGATACCCGGGCGAAGCGGGGACTGCGCGATCTGATGGCTGAGTATTACGACGGCTACGACCGCTTCGCGAGCGATTACCAGAATCCGAGGTCGGCCTTCAACTGCGCCAAGATGAAGGCGCTGTTCGGCTGGACCCCGAGCTACAGCTGGCGCGATCACTGAGCGTGGAGAGGCGGCGGACTAAGAAGGCCGCCGCCTGTCGCATAAGTAGGCTGAGTTCATGTCCGCCGCGATGACATCGGGGGAACCGGCAACTCGGGCGACCCTTGCCGAGGTCGCCGCGCTCGCCGATGTCTCTATCTCAACGGTCTCCAAGGTGCTCAACGGCCGCGGCGGTGTCTCGGACGAAACTCGGGCTCGTATTGAGGCGCTCCTTCAGGACCATCAGTACAACAGGCGCAGTCCGGGCCCAAATCATGCTCCGCTGATTGAGGTGCTGTGCTTTGAGATCGCCAGCTCATGGGCTGCCGAGGCAATCGCGGGGATCGAACGGCTGGCTCGTGAGCACGGGGTCGGCGTGGTTGTATCGGGCACAAATGACCGCCAGAAGCCGGACCTGGATTGGATCGAGGGGGTTCTGAACCGCCGCCCTGTCGGGGTCATTCTGGTGGCCTGCAACCTTCTTGACGCCCAGCAACGGCAGCTTCGCTCACGCAGTATTCCCTTTGTCATGCTCGATCCCGCCGAGCAACCGGCCCCGGACGTACCGTCAATCGGTTCCGCGGACTGGAGCGGCGCGTACGCCGCTACGCGGCACCTTATCGAGCTCGGTCATCGCGAGATCGCAATCATCACCGGCCCGGAGGAAATGCTGGCCGCGACAGCCCGGCTGTCCGGTTTCCGGGCCGCACTGGACGCCGCCCGCATCCCGCTTCACCCCCAGTACGTGCGGCGTGGCGATTTCCACCACAGCGACGGCCTCACCGAGGGGCGCGCGCTGCTGTCCATGCCAGTGCCGCCGACAGCGATCTTCGCCTCGTCCGACGTCCAAGCACTCGGCGTGTACGAGGCGGCCCGAGCGGTCGGGGTCACAATCCCGACGGAGTTGTCGGTGGTCGGGTTCGACGACCTGAAGATAGCCCGGTGGGCGGGACCGGCACTCACCACCATCCGAGTTCCCATCGCCGAGATGGCCGAACAGGCCGTACAGGTCGTACTCGGTTTAGCGCAAGATCGAGCGCCCGCGTTCTCGCGCGTCGACATGGCAACCACGCTTGTGGTGCGTGATAGCACTGATGTCCCGCCTCGCGTCCTTCGCGAAAGTTTCGTTCATCAATCTGAAACTTGACTGGATC
>JBKPML010000122.1:0-26115 GCA_046732135.1 Actinomycetota bacterium | reverse complement strand
CGACCGGCTCATCCTGCTCCCGGCGGCCGTTGAGGTCTGCCTCGCCGCTGGTCGGATCGATGACGCGAAGGACGTCATCACCGAGATGACGCAGACCGCCCACATCTACCCGACAACCGCGATGCGGGCCATTCTGGATGCCGCCCATGGGGCCGTTGCACTGAGTGAGGACCGGCCCGGCGACGCACTGGCCCGCTTGCGGGCCGCCTCAGACCGGTGGCGGGAGCTCGACGCCCCGTACGAGACCGCCCAGGTCGGCGCACGGATCGGGCAGGCGTGCCGTGCACTCGGTGACGAAGATGGCGCGCGGATGGAGTTCCGCGCGGCCCTAGCGTCCTTCGAGCGACTCGGCGCACGGCCGGACGCATCCCGGGTCCGCGGGCTGTTATCGGGTCGGAACGCGCACCTGACCGCGCTGAGCCCGCGGGAGATCGAGGTGCTGGGTCTGGTCGCCATGGGCCGGACCAACGCTGAGATTGCCACTCAGCTGTGTCTGAGCGAGCGAACCATTCACAGGCACGTCAGCAACATCCTGACCAAGCTCGGCGTCCGCTCCCGCACCTCCGCCGCGGCATACGCGGTTCAGCATGGGCTTACCTGACGTGGCGATCAACGTGATCAGCGCCCAAACTCCGGCCAGCAGGGCCAGGACCACCAGCAAGTACCACGACCATGAATAGGTAGCCGTAGTTGGTGCCGAGGGCCTGGTTGATGGTCATGGTGACGGCAGCCCAATCAACGGTAACGACGAGCGCCAGTCGATAAGTCCCGCGTCGAAGCTGGATGACGCCCCCCTGGGGCGACTTTCCAACCCGCAGGCCTGCTACGCCGACGAGCAGGGCGAGTACGGCGAGAAGCTCAACCAGCTGGCGCGCTGCTCAACGCGTGCAGGATCGTCCACCGGTAATCATCGTGTCGACAAGGACCAGAGCGGCAAGGACCTCTGGCTGTGGGGGAGCTTGAAGCTCATGCACTCTCTGCTGGACGCCGGCGTCGTCGATGAAATCCGGATGCTGGTCTGCCCGGTGTGACGCGGCAAGGAAACGCGCGTTTTCGAGGATTCGCAAGACCTGAAGCTGGTCGAGGCCACCTCGTTCGAAAACGGCGTGGCGCTTCTGCACTACGAGATCAAGAAATAAGCGGAAAGTCCGCATCTTCGAAGAGTCGGACGCCGGCGATGCTGCTCGTTGCCTCGACACATTCGGCCAACTGTCTCGGATAGGGCAATCGGACTTGTTACGATCGGCCGATGCAACATGTCCCACTTGTCATAGCCGAGCGCTCAGGCTTTCCTGAGAGTGTTCATTACGGATCGGCACTTGCCATAGACGCTGTCGGACGACACATCGTTTCAATCGGTGATGTAATGGCGCCGATCTTGCCTCGATCCTCAGTAAAGCCAATCCAAACTCTGGCGATGATTCGAACCGGCTTGGACCTACCCCCTTGGTTACTAGCCCTTGCCAGCAGTAGTCACTTGGGCGAACCGCAGCATACCGATGGCGTACTTGAGATCCTGCATTCGGCTAACTTAGATGAGCACCATCTTAAAAACACTCCTGATCTTCCACTCGGCGAATCTGCAAGACGCCGATGGGAGCGAGACGGCTTACCTGCCTCTAGCCTCGCTCAGAACTGTTCTGGCCAGCATGCCGCAATGTTGGCAACTTGCGTTAAAAATGGATGGGACATTGCGAACTACCTCAACCCTGAGCATCCTCTTCAGAAGGAGATCGCACAGACCCTCGAAGAGCTGGCCGGCAACTCAATTGGGAGACCTCGACGGGATGGTTGCGGCGTACCGACTTATCCCATGTCGCTAGCGATGTTAGTGCGTTGCTTCGCTGAGCTTGCCACGAGCGTCACGGGTACCGACGCACGAACTGTGGCTTCCGCCATGATGACCTATCCCGAGCTCATTGCCGGGACCGGAAGGCCGTCGATGGAGATCGCCAAAGCGATTCCTGATTTTCTTGGCAAGGAGGGCGCTGAGGCCGTATACGTGGGCGCATTCTCCGACGGACGCGCGTTAGCAATAAAGATCTCGGACGGAGGGCCTCGTGCTCTTTGGCCAGCTGTAACAGCCGTTTTAAGTCGAATGGATCCACATCCAAGACTTGGTTTGCTCAGAGAGGAATCTACGCGCGGCCAATTGCTCGAAAGGCAAACCGAGTTCCGTGTTCTAGGTGTAGATTCTATGGTCAAAGAGGAATTGGTACCCAGCGTCTATCCGTCATAAAAATCATGTCACACTGTCGAACTCCTCGAGCCAACGCTGTCCCGTTCAGGGATTCATTAGCGAGTGCCGATCCGCAACTTAATCCATATGTTATGAGATTAGACAAGCTACCGCACTATCGACCTGTCTGACCGTTGCAAACGTTCAGCGCCGACCAGCTTAGGGTTTGGCATTCGTGGACGGCAATCAGTCTGCCATCTATGGTCAGGCGGCGGTCGACAGATCCTCGACACATTTCTGAAATGTGGATTTCAAAATTCCAGCAATTCAACGTTGCGCAGGTATGGATTTCATCAAACCGGGAGAGCGCCCAGGCGCTAGTCAAAACGGCCTGGAACGTTTGGCACTTGCTTCTGGAGGCAGGTCGAGGAAAGTCAAGGGCTCTTCGATCTTTTAACGGGGCTGAGGCTCGTGTCGTAGCCGCCAGCGGGCTCCTGTTTCAGTCGACACTAGAAACCTAGAGAAGACCAACACCGAGGGAGGTCAGCATGGATCTGATGGAAATCACCGAAAACGAGCGGCTGAGTCGTGAGGACGCGGCCGCCCGCCTGCACGCCCTCGCGGACGCGCTCGCTCGGCATAACGAGGTCGAGTTCGAACGCGGCGGTCTGCGCTTCACGGTGCATGTGCCCGACGAGGTCAGCTTCAAGCTCGAGATCGAGATTGGCGACGACGAACGGGAGCTGGAGGTCGAACTCACCTGGTGACCGAAACCGATGCCGCCAACCCTGAACGCTAGCAACGGCGCCCGTCGATGCCGGCCCATCTCAGGCGGAGCCGGTGGAGGAACGGCTGATGGCCGAGCTCAGCAGCGATCGGGCCGATGCGTCGGCCGCGCGCCAGGCCCATGTCCCCGCAGCGTCGGAGCAAGCACACCAGGAAATTCATGAATCACGTCCCGGCTCTCTTGGCCATCCTGACTGCGCTCGCCCTCGGCGTCGTTGTCGTCGTGTACGGCGGGATCGACGACTCACCTGGCGGTCAGCTCATCGGGGTGGTGATCATCGTCGGCGCGATTGTGCTGGGCGTGAAAAAGGTAAAGACAGTCATGCTCAGCAGATAGCGCGTCTACTGTCACGCACGGCAATCCTGCGCTCGAACCATCCGAACGTGGCCGCACCTAACTGCTGTCTCTCTGCCGGGCAGCCATAGTGCCGTCCACAACGCGAAGCGCGTTCTGAAGCAGTCCCGTCGGACCTGCCCGAGATGGGCGATTGGCTGTGCGTCGTACCGACCTGCTTGTCACGCCTTTCGTGCGTGGCTATGCATCGTCACGCGCGAGTGATGTCGACAGGTCGCGGAAGGCGTTCGCCTGGTCTTGCAGATCCTTGGCCTTCTGCTCGGCGATAGCGATCGCATCGGCGCCGCCGATGAAGCGGCGCGGTGGCTCTTCCTGGCTGGCAATCATGATGAGGGCGCGCGCGAGCTTGGCGGGGTCGCCTTCCTGCCGGCCGTGCATGTTGTCGTACCATCGCACTCGCTCGGCATGACGGTCGGTGTAGTCGGCAATGGACGGCGTTGGGTAGGTCGCCGACTCCTGGGTCAGCAGATCGGTGCGGAAGAACCCGGGATTGACGATGGTGGTACTGATGCCAAAGGGTGCGACCTCGGGCTGGAGAGACTCCATCCAGCCCTCCAGGCCGAACTTCGCGGCGGCGTATGCGGAATTGAACTCAAAGCCGGAAAGGCCCGCACCTGACGAGATCGACATGATGTGGCCCGAGCGCTGCTGGCGCATCACCGGCAGCACGGCGCGCGTGACGTTCATCGGGCCGAGAAGCCCCGTCGCCAGTTGGTCCTCAATCTGCGCGGGTGTCAGTTCCTCGAAGTAGCCGCCATAAAAGTTGGCGGCGTTGTTGATCAGCACATCGATGCGTCCAAATCGGTCGACCGCCGCCTGTACGGCGGCGTCGGCGTCCTCCCGTTTGGTGACGTCTAGTTGCACCACCAACAAGGCCTGTGCCTGGCCGAGGGCCGTGCGCACAGAGTCGGGATTGCGGCCGGTGGCGACGACTGCGTTCCCGGCCGTTAGCGCGGCCTTGGCGAAATCGACCCCCATGCCACGCCCGGCGCCAGTGATAAACCAAACCTGCTTGCCAGTCACGGGACCTCCTTGTGTAACGCGCACCGCGCATCGGGCTCGGTATCAACGCCTCTATCAGACATTCCTTCGTTTGCTCGTCGTCTTGTCAACGGTGGGCGTCTGGGTCGGGTCTCGTCGGTCCTAATGTGTGGAGGCCATCTGTGGATTGCGCTGATAACTCATTCCTGCTGGTCAGCCTCATCGGCCGGAAACCAGGAACTTCGGTTACACCGTGGACGAACTGACCAGGTCACTGGGCGGTGTAGCCGCCATCGACGGGGAGGGCGACGCCGACAACGAAGCTGGCGCCGGGGCTGCACAGCCAGAGCACTGATGCGGCGATTTCCTCCCCCTGGCCGAGACGGCCGATCGGTGTTGAAGCGGCGGCTTCCCTCCGGTCGAGCTCGCCCTTGGCGGCCATGTCGGCGACCATCGGGGTTTCGATGGTGCCCGGGCAGACGGCGTTGATCCGGATTCCGCGGGGCGCGTACTCCAGGGCGGCGCTGGTGGTCAGCCCGATCACCCCGTATTTCGTGGCGTGGTAGGCGGCCCGGCCCGGAAGCCCAACGAGACCGCCGAGGGAGGAGCAGTTGACGATGGCGCCGCTGCCTTGGGTCCGCATCCGGGCCAGCTCGTGTTTCATGCACGCCCACACTCCGCGCAGGTTGATCGCGTTGACCCGATCGAAGACCTCGGCCGGCTCGTCGGCAGCATCGCTGGGTGGCACCTGAATGCCGGCATTATTGAACGCCATGTCGAGCCGGTCGAAGGTGTCGACGGTCTCCTTCAACATGGCCGCCACGCTGTCCTCGTCGGAGACGTCACAACGAACACCCAGCACCTGGTGGCCGGCGGCGGTGAGGTCTTCGGCAGCTGAACTTAGCGTTGTCTCGTTGATGTCGGCGAGGACGACCGCAGCCCCCGCCTCGGCGAACGCGCGCGCGGTGGCAAGACCCATGCCCGAGCTCCCACCCGTGACGAGTGCTACCTGCCCAGAGAAGTCGTAGGTCGGGTTCACGGATTCTCCTTCTGTCTGTGTTTGTCTGGGTTCGTCGGTGTCGTTCCCCCGTAACTCGGAGCGGCGGCCTTGCCCGCAGTCGACGGTTGGGGTGGGCGAGTTGGGCCGATCGTCATGCCGACCTCGGGAGATCAGCTGCGTTCGATCGTGACGCGGAAGTTGTCGTCCTGCCGCTCGATCAGCTCCATCGTTGTGTCGAAACGGCCGATGCGAACGATGCCATTCCAGTAGCCGACGTCTCCGTAGTAGAACACCAAATCGCCCGACGGTGCGTAGTAGCCGATGTCCCCGACCTTTGGATCGGCTCCTGCTGGTACTGCCTCCATCGACAGCGGCCGAGGAAGTGCGCCGATCTTCTCGACCTGGTTGAAGTCTTTGAAGGTCAACCTAAGCGGCAGTTGGGCCGCGAGGTCGCGTGCAGTTGCGTTGTCGGCCAGCCGTGCGGTGATCAACGTGCCTTCGACGGTGATCTTGATCGGCGTCTCGTCCACGTTGACGACGATACGACAGATCCTGACTTGTCGGGATCCCTGTGAGTACATCCACAACAGCAGTCCCCACGTGAGAGGCGTGGACTCGTGAAAGACATGAAGGAGGTGCTGCGACTTGACTTCGCATACGAGGATGTGAAGTTAGTGGTCGCGGCGGCTTGCAGCCGCCCGCGGCTAGCCGACCACAAGTGGCCTCAAATTGAGCCCTCGACCCTCGCAGGAGCATCGCCACTAACGCCGGTGCCGAACTGCGCGACAAGACGCACCGTACCGACGAGAGGTGGTGCAGAGAAAGGAAGCACATGGCACGCATCTTCATCACCGGTTCCGCCGACGGGCTGGGTCGGGCAGCCGCACAGACCCTGGTCAGCGGCGGGCACGAGGTCATCGTCCACGCCCGCAGCGCGGAGCGACTAACCGCCCTCCACGACCTCGTCGACCGCGGCGCGTCGGCCGTCGTCGGTGATTTGGCCGATCTGGACCAGACCCGGGCGGTCGCCGAGCAGGTCAATCAGCTCGGCGAGGTCGACGCCGTGATCCATAACGCCGGCGTAGACAGCGGCCCGCACATTATGCCGGTCAATATTGTCGGCCCGTACCTGCTCACCGCCCTCATCGATCGCCCGCGGCGGCTGGTCTATCTCAGCAGCGGCTCGCACTATGGCGGACGAGCCGACCTGACCGGCATGGATTGGAGTGGACAACACAAGACCGGCTCGTACTCAGACAGCAAACTGTTCGTCACCGCCCTCGCCGTCGCTGTCGCCCGCATTTGGCCCGACGTGTACAGCAACGCCGTCGATCCCGGCTGGGTGCCCACCAAGATGGGTGGACCCGGCGCTCCCGACGACCTCCGGCTTGGACACCTCACCCAGGAGTGGCTTGCCACCAGTGACGAACCCGAGGCGCGCAGCAGCGGCGGATACTGGTTCCACAAGCGACTCCGCACGCCACATCCGGCGGTCCGCAACAGCCACTTTCAGGATGAGTTGCTTGATGCGTTGGCCCGCTTCACAGACCTGTCGCTGACCTGAGATATGTCAGGGGGTTATGCCGGCGCGCTCTGATGGCGGCGATGACTGCAGCGGGCCCGCCCCGGGAGTGGCGATGGCTCGGCGGGTCGGAGGAGGACATTGATGGCCTATCGGTTGTCGATCGCCTCGTAGCCGGCCGCGGCCTTGGACAAGACGTCCCAGCCGAGGGTCAGCGGCCGTTACTGTCTGCAGCAAGGCAAGAAACGAGCTGAGACCGGAGGAAGCACCCATGGAGATCACCCGCAGCTCGACCGACACCGCCACGCGAAAGGGGCCGGCCGAATCGTTCACCGGCGACGTCTACATCGATACCGTCGCCACCTCGGCTGCCCCGTCCCTGGTCTTGGCAAGCCTTGTCCACTTCATGCCGGGCGCACGCACAGCCTGGCACAGTCACCCGCTCGGGCAGAGCCTGTTCGTCACCGAGGGGATCGGGCTATGTCAACGCCGCGGCGGATCGGTCGAGGTCATTCGCCCCGGCGACCGCGTCTACATCGAGCCCGACGAGGAGCATTGGCACGGTGCCACCCCCAGTCGGCTGATGGTTCACCTCGCGCTCAACGAAGTCGACGACGAACATGTCGCAGTCCACTGGGGCGAGCATGTCACCGACGACGAGTACAACGGCACAGCGGACACCAGCCAGGCGTAGGCCTCTCGTGCTCAACTCACCGACCAGGCTTACAGCTCTGAAGGAACTCACTCATGATGATCGTGATCGATAAGGACGTCATGGTGCCAATGAACCGACGGGTTTCGGCTGGACACCGATGAGTTCCGGCTGCAGGATGGGCCACCGTCGCCGGTGCTGCTGGTCCGCACCCCGTACGGCAAAGAACGGATGACGATCGGCGGGTCCGACTCGTTCGACATTCTCCGCGCGTCGTCTGGGGTGGTCGGCACCTTCGGCGGCTCCTACCTGGCGGTACCCAATGGCTGCCTGCCCGGCAGAATCCGCCAGCGCTGAAGGCAATAGCTCCGGTGGTGACCTTCTCATCCGGTTGAACATGTATTGGCTGCTGCTGATCGTGATCATCCCTTTTACGACCAGCACGCTCAGCGGGGGTCAGCCGAATCTGCTGCGGTTTGGCCTTTACGCCGCGACCCAGGCGACGCAATTCGCGATCTTCGCAGTGATCATCGTGCTGATTCTTCGGATGCAACTTGCTCCAGCCGCCACAGACGTGGAACTCCTGCGAGGTGGTCTGTGGCAAACCATGGCTTGGCGATAGGTTTCGCTATCTCAATCCCGTTCTACCTACTCATCGGGCGATGGGCCTTCGCAGTGTGGGCGGCGACGCCGATCTTGTCGCGCATCCAGGCCCAACTGCGACGTCGCCACCGCGCGAAAGCGACCTAGATCATCTAGCGAGCGGCCGCACAATGGGGATGCGCTCGCCCGAATTGCCCAGGTCAATGGAGGGTGGGCCGATAGATGAGCTCTTGGATGTGACCGTCGAGCGTCCGGTGCTCGATCAGCTCCAGGTCGAAGTCGGCCGCACCTTGGAAGATCGGCTCCAGCCCGGTCTGACCGGTGATGACCGGGAAGAGGGTCACCTGCACCTGGTCGACGAGGCCGGCGGCCATCAGCGCCCGGTTCAACGACAGGCTGCCGTGGGAGCGCAACGGCACCTCGGACTCCTGCTTGAGCCGGGTGACGACGTCGACGGCGTTCCCGCTCACGAGGGTCGCGTTTGGCCAGTTGAGCGGTCCTTCCAGCGTCGTCGACACCACCGTTGCCGGCAGGCTTCTCATCCGCGTGACCCATGGGTCACGCACTTCAGACTCGTCGGTGCTCGAGGCCAGCATCCGCTCGAACGCCCGATAGGTGTTGGCGCCGAAGATCATCCGCTGCTCCGCGCCGTACAGGGCAAGGCGGTGGTCGAGCAGCTCGGGGCCTTGCTTACCCCAGTAGCCGGTCCAGTTGCCGCTGGCGGCGCCGTAGCCGTCGAGGCTGGAAAAGACGTCGAAGGTGTAGGTCGCGGTCATGTCGTCCCCCTCGAGTGCGGTTGATCGGTATGGGTACAGACTGACGACCACTCCGAAACTCATCGCCGTCGGACTACGACTCCATTACGACCAGCCCGGGGGCCTGGCCCGCAGGGCTCCGCGTCGAAGCAGGCCCGACTGCACACGTCTTCACGGCACGACGCTCGTTAGGCTCGCCTCGATGCATGCTCCCCCCGCTGATCTTTCCGTGAGCGAACTCCGCACCGCGCTGGTCGCCGGATGGCGGATCGAGCCGAGTTCCATCGCGTACGCGCCGGTTGGTTTCGGCAGTCATCACTGGACGGTCGTCGAGCCGTCGTCGCGGCGATGGTTCGTCACAGCCGACGCGGTCACTGACTTCCCGACCCGACTCGCCGACCTGAGCGTCGCACTGGGGACGGCGCTTACCTTGCACCACGACGCCGGACTCGAGTTCGTCGGGGCGCCAGTTCAGCGGCTCGACGGTAGGCTGCTGCAAACGTCGGGACGGTACGCGATTGCGGTATACCCCTACCTGGACGTACTGGCCGAGACGAGCGATGATCGCGCCACGGCGGCTCGGGTGGTTGACCTGCTGGCAGCGTTGCACGCTGCAACCCCAGTGGTCGAGCAGACCGCCGGGGTGGACAATTTTCTACTGCCGGGGCGATGGAGCGTGCAACGCCAGCTTCGCTCCGGCCACGCTGACCTGCCGCGAGGTCCCTACGCCGCGGCCTTCCGCGATCTTGTCGCCGACCACCGCACAATCCTCAGCGAGGCGCTCGGGGACTACGACCGAATGGCCTCGATGATCGCAGCCGATCGCGAGGAATGGGTGATTACACACGGTGAACCGAAGGCCAACAACGTCTTGATCACAAGCAACGGCCCGATCATGATCGATTGGGACAGCGTCCGGCTAGCGCCGCCAATGCGCGATCTCTGGATGACCGGCGGACATCAGCGCTACACCGAACTCACCGGTCGACAGCTGCCTTCCCAACAACTCGACTTCTACCGGCTGCGCTGGGACCTGGCCGATCTATGCATCTACGGCTCTTGGTTTTGCGAAGCGCACCAAGCCACATCCGACACCCAACTGGGCTGGCAGGGTGCAGTCGCGGTCTGCGCGCGTCTGTCCGCTGGCACTCCGGGCCCGCCCTGGGCTAAGCAGAGCGAATCGCCAGATCAGATCTGACGATCAATCGCTGCCTTGCCGTGAACCGGGCCTCCTGATCGGATGCACGCCGCCGATTGAATTCCTTCACGGCCTGGCTTTGGGCTTGATGAAGTAGTCACCGTATAACTGACGGCTAGCGTGGGCGTGTGAGGGGCGCGGTCGTGGGGCGCAACGGCTTCCAATCCCGGACTGTGCCGTTACCGCGCCTCTCGGCGGGTGTCTTCGTGATCGGCGGGCTTGTCGTCCTAACTCTTCTGCTGGTCGCCGACCGCTATGGCTATCTCGGGGACGAGTTCTACTTCGTCGTGACGGGACGGCACCTGCAGCTCGCCGCGCCGGACAATCCGATGCTCGTGCCCTATCTTGCAGCTGGCTGGTACGCGCTGGTCGGTGGCCATCTCTGGGCGTTCCGGGTTCTCCCGGCGCTGGCGGCTGGCGGCTATGTGCTCCTCGGCGCTCTTGTTGCTCGCGAGTTCGGGGCGCCTCGCCCTCACCAGGTGGCGGCGGCTGCCGCCGTCGCTATGGCAGCCCTCACGCTGGCGGTCGGTCACCTGTTCGAAACGACGACGTTCGACATGCTGATCACAGCAGCGGCCCTGTGGATGCTGATTCGGGCGCTGGGAGCCGAGCCCCAGCGCTGGGGGCCTTGGATCGCCGTCGGCCTGGTCGCTGGAGTGGCGATGGAGATCAAGATCCTGGCCGCGCCGCTGCTGGCGTGCTGTTTGCTTGGTGTCGTCGTGGTCGGGCCGCGGCACCGGCTAGCGAACCCACTACCGTGGATTGCCGCGCGATCGCGTTAGTCCTTGCCGCCCCTAACCTGATCTGGCAGGCGGCGCATGGACTCCCGATCGCATCTGTGGCGGCGAACATCGCCTCGGGCGGATCGACATCCTCAACGCCCAGGGCGGCACTGCTGCCGAGCGTCTTGCTCGATGTCGGGCCAGTAGTAAGCATCGTCCTGATCGTCGGTATCGTTGTCCTGCTTCGCAGCAGGGAAAGGCGATCGGTCGACGGCTGGCTCGCCGCGGGCTTCCTGATCTTCCTCGTCTTTCTGTTGATCACCGGGGGCAAGGCCTATTACCCGGCGGCGTTCTTTCCAGCATTGCTGGCGGCCGGCGCAGGTCCGGTGCTCGACTGGATCCGCACACGGACGTGGCGGCGTGTACTAGCCATTGCACTAGTGATCATCTCGGTGGTGATCACGCCACCCCTGACCATTCCGCTCGGTCCGGTCGGTTCGCCGCTGTACAAGATCGCAACCGGCGTGAATCCAGACCTGGCCAATGAGGTGGGCTGGCCAGGCTTCGTCGACACAGTCGGTGAGGTTGTAGCCACCGTCCCAGCTGCCGAGGTCAATAACACAATCGTGCTTACCGAGGCCTATCAACAGGCTGGTGCCCTGGAACTACTCCGCCCGGCCAACGGCGTACGCCTGCCGCCGGTGTACTCCGGTCACAACGGTTACTGGTACTGGGGACCGCCCCCGGATTCCGCGACCGAGGCCATCGTGACCGGCGATATCTCGCCAGAGCTGCTCTCCAGGTCATACGCGCACTGTGAAGTCCGGAGCACGGTCGCGACTGGACCTGGCGTGCGCAATGACCTGACCGGCGTCCCGGTCCGGTTGTGCACGCGTCGGCTTCAGTCCTGGTCAGTGCTCTGGCCGGAGCTGCGTTTGCTCGCGTGAGCCGACTTCAGCGCGTCCTGGACATAGTTCGTGTAAGCGGTGACGCCTGCGCTCGATCGCTGCAGGTCCATTGGAGATCAGACCAGGACTGCGCCCCCCGCAACGTCGAGCACCACGCCGGTTATCCAGGCAGACTGGTCGGAGGCCAGGAACAGCGCCGCGCTCGCCACATCGGATGGCGTCCCAAGTCGGCGCAGCGGATGGGTCGCGATGAGCTGTTCCTGAACGTCGGCAGGGATCTCCTGCTGGTTCCGTTCGGTGAGGATCGTCTCGGGCGCCAAGCAGTTCGCGCGAATGCCATACGGGCCGGCCTGAGCGGCAAGATCCTTGGTGAACAGCTCAACGCCGGCCTTCGCGGCGGCGTAGGCCACTGGTGAGCCGGGGTGCGGCCGTCGGGCGGCGGCTGAAGACATTGTGATGATGCTGCCGCGTCCGCGTGCCTTCATAGCTGGCAGGAAGGCCTTGACTGTGAGAAAGGTTGAGGTGAGGTTGACCTCCACCGAGGCACGCCAGTCGTACTCGGTGATGTCTTCGATCAGGCTCGGCCGGACGGGGTTCCCGCCTGCGTTGGCGACCAGTACGTCGGGCGGTCCGAGTGCCTCCTCGGCCTGTTCACGCAGCCGTGCCACGTCGACGGCGTTGGTGAGATCTGCGGTGAGCGGGACGGCGCGACCTCCTGCACCTGTGATTTCCTCGTGCACCTCCGCCAAAGCGGTGCGGTCCCGGCCGTGCAGCACGACGGCAGCGCCTCGCTGTGCGAACAGGACGGCGATGGCGCGCCCAATCCCGCGGGAGCTGCCGGTTACCACTACGGTTCGACCATCCAGTTCGCCGATGTCAGTTGATGTGCTGAAGGCCGTGAATGTGCTCATCGAGAGGCTCCTCTCCGGAGAATGGGGTCGGCTGGGCAAGGTCGGCGACCGGTCGGATGCATGGCTGGCTCAGAACGGGCTGCCGCAGCATCCGGATGGTACAGCGCCTCCAATTTGACCTGGGAGGGAACGAGCCGCCTTAGGATTCCTAGGGTGCCGCTCAGTCCAAGGCTGCTACTCGACCGATTAGCGGCCGACCTGGATGCCGAACTCGGCGAGAAACTCTTAGGACTGTACGTTCACGGGTCATGGGTGGTCGGTGACTTTCATTTTGGCCGTAGTGATCTTGACCTTATGGCTGTCCTAGCTGACGATCCGACGGAGGTCACCCTCACCACGCTCAGTCGGGTCCATGACAAGCTGGTGAACGACCACCCAGAATGGCGCGAGCACGTCGAAGTGGACTACGTTTCGACGGATGCGGTCCGCGACGCGCTCGAGGGCAAAGATGCTCGGGCCATGGTGCGGATCAGCCCTGGTGAGCCGATCCATCTGACCCCGGCAACCTCTCACTACCTGCTGAACTGGTACGCGGCCGAGCGTCAAGGTCAGATCTTGCTCGGCGCCGCACCGGGTGACATCCTTCCGGAGATCAGCAGCGATCAGGTCCGTTGGGCAGTTCTCGATCATCTGCGGCAATGGCCCAGCTGGGTTGAGGAGGCGCGCAGTCCCGGCGCCCAGGCCTACGCAGTACTTACCATTTGCCGCGCAACAGCCGCCTTGGATTACGGACGACAGATCTCCAAGCGAGCGGCGGCGGACTACGGCATAGAACAGCTGCCGCAGTGGGCGTCGCTGATCGAGTGGGCCCGCGACTGGTGGTACG
This sequence comes from Actinomycetota bacterium, assembly GCA_046732135.1. Classification (GTDB taxonomy): domain Bacteria; phylum Actinomycetota; class Actinomycetes; order Propionibacteriales; family Propionibacteriaceae; genus Microlunatus. The sequence goes on along the minus strand of JBKPML010000122.1, from coordinate 12,717 downwards.
GCGGTGGGCGCGACGATGAATCAGAACGCTTCACCGACGTCGCCAATTTCGTGCGTGAGGTGACGGCGAATGTCCTCGCCGAGCGAACCTAATCCCGATGCCCCTCACCGTGCTGGCATCTTGGCTCCGTGAGCACTGATCTCAACCAACGACTCATTGCGTCTGCCGAGGAATCGTTACGGCCTCATCGCGTTGGCGACCGCCTCTTCGGCGATGTCGCCGCGACGCTTGTCACCAAAGCTGGTAACCGGTTCAGCGGGGTTTGCATCGACACAGGCAGCGGCACGGGGTTCTGTGCCGAGCACAGCGCGATTGCTGCCATGGTGACCGCGGGCGAATATCAGATTGCCTCGATCGTGGCAGTGTGGAGAGACGATCAGGGCCAGTTGTATGTGTTGCCGCCCTGCGGGCGCTGTCGAGAATTCATCCGGCAGATTGATCCGGCGAACCTCGACACTGTTGTTGTGCTGGGGCACCAGCGGAGCGCCCTTCTTCGACAGCTGTTGCCTGCTCATGAATGGCCGTTGCCGGAAGACCAGCCGCCATCTTGGGAATGAATTGACGCGCTGCGAGACGCCCGGCATCCAAGCTCCTGGAGCTCAGCGTGATGATCTAGGCCTCGGAGCAGAGGCCACCCCCTACACTCGGCGACGTCCTAGATTGCTTTGATAAGGCCTGGCGCCAGCCCAAGATAGCGACGGAGGTGCGACATGCATGACAAGGTTGCGTTCATCAGCGGTGGCGGATCGGGCATCGGGCAGGCAGCGGCGACGTTGTTAGCCCGGCGCGGTGCGAGAGTCGCACTGGCCGGCCGGACCGCCGATGAACTCCTCGAAGTGGCCGAGGCGATTGGCCGCGCCGGCGGCACCGCCATCACCGTGATTTGCGACGTGACCGACGAAGACTCCGTACGTTCAGCTGTCGCCACCACTGTGGACGCATGGGGAGGACTTGACGTCGTCGTGGCCAATGCCGGAGTCAACGGCAGGTGGGCCGGGATCGAGGATCTCAGCGTTGAGGATTTCCGTTCCACGCTCGACATCAACTTGGTGGGCACCTTCACCACGATCAAGTACGCGGTCCCGCACCTGAGACGCCGAGGCGGTTCGGTGATCGTCACATCCTCGGTGAACGGCACCCGGATCTTCTCCAACTCCGGAGCGTCGGCCTACTCCAGCAGCAAGGCGGGGCAGGTTGCGCTAGCCAAGATGTTGGCGGTGGAACTCGGGCCGGCCAAGATCCGGGTGAACGTGATCTGCCCGGGCGCGATCAGTACCGAGATCGGCGACAACACCAACGCCGAGAATGATGACGTCAAGATCCCCGTCGAGTATCCCGAGGGCAACATTCCCCTCACCGGCGGAGTGCCCGGCTCGGCCGAACAGGTTGCTGAGCTGATCGCCTTCTTGGCCTCAGACGAGGCCAGTCACATCAGCGGCACCGAAATGTGGATCGACGGTGCCCAATCCCTGCTCCAGGGCTGAACCTCTCGCCACAAAAAGTACTAACCCATCACGGTGCCCTAGGCTGAATCACCGGCGGTAACTTCGCTCTAGAACTGGCTCTCCTTGCGGCGGTCATTTGCGACAGGCTGGCTTTTGCGAGCCCGCTCGATCCACACTTCGAACTAGCGCGTGCGAATTACGGGCCCGCCAGGGGCGCCCGACAAGGAGAAGTCATGGCAACAACCTTCACTCAATCCGACGACCTGCAGGGAGCGGAGTTCGTCGACGCAGACTTGAGTGGCGCGCGGTTCGTCAGGGCTGACCTATCTGGCGTCGTGATGCGCGGGGTCGACGTTGCGGGTGCCGACATCGACGCACCGTGGCTCTTCGACGGCGAAACCTTCTTGCGCGTCAACGGCGTCGACGTGATCCCACTCGTCGAGGCCGAGCTCAACCGCCGCTTCCCCGGCCGCGCCGATCGGCGCGCCGGAGATCCGGATGGCCTGCGCGCGGCCTGGGCCATGCTCCAGCGCACCTGGGCGGGCACCCTCGAACGCGTTAAGGCGATGCCGGCCGGCACGGTCGACGTGTCGGTAGGCGGCGAGTGGTCGTTCGCGCAGACGCTGCGGCACCTGGTTCTTGCCACGGACGCATGGCTGGGCCGGGCGATCTTGGGAATCGAACAGCCATTCCACCCCATCGGTCAAACGGACGCCGGCGAAGACGACGGCTTGGACCTGCCGATCTTCACGACGGTCACACCGTCCTACGCCGAGGTGCTCGAGGTCCGGGCGGGTCGCGTTGCGATGGTGCGTGACTTCCTCGCTACAGTCACATCTGAGATGCTGGCATCGTCGCGCCGGAACCCCTGGGAACCCGAATACCAGGAGACCACCCTCTCCTGCCTACACGTCATCCTCCAGGAGGAGTGGGAGCACCACCGCTACGCGGTACGCGATCTCGACGCGATCGAGGCACGACCCAAGTAGCGACAATGGACGAACTGAAAAGGTCAGGCTTTACGCAATACAGGCCAATATCAAGCTCTGAATTGCTCCAAAAGCGATGGACCTCAAAGCTGGACAGTATTTGATAATTGCTCCAGATATATCTTCATTATCGCCAGATGCACTCGGGCGGCGGCCCAGCCGCTCAACAATGTCCACCTGTGTCAGTTCGGCCTTATACAGGTGCAAATAGCAGAGCGGTCTAACGGCGGTCCTGAAACGCGGATATCCATACCAGCTCAGCGGCTTGCGACAAATGACATCGGTTTCGTGACACCTTGAAGCAACCGGTTACGAGTGAGACGGTTAGGCGAGGATCGTAGAAGGGGGTTTGATGCCGAGGTTCTTGTTTCAAGCGTCGTACACGGCCGAGGGCGTCAAGGGTCTCCGGCGGGAAGGCGGAAGCGGTAGACGCGAAGCCGTGGCCCGTGCCGCGCAGAGTGTTGGGGGACGACTGGAGCACTTCTACTTTGCATTCGGCGAGCATGACGCCTTCGCTGTCGCCGACCTTCCTGACAACGAGAGTGCCGCCGCGTTCGCACTCGCTGTTGGCGAGGCGGGGGGCGCGAGCGTACAGACAGTCGTTCTCTTGACGCCTGATGAGGTCGACTCGGCCGCAAAGCGTTCGGTGGAGTACCGGCCCCCCATGGAGTGGGAGGAGGCGCGCCACTTCTGACGATCGCGGTCGTTGCCAAGATGTGCTTGGCGGGCTGTGTCAGGAGCGGAGGAGGACCTTGATGGCCTGTCGGTTGTCCATCGCCTGGTAGCCGGCCGCGGCGTCGTCCAGCGGAAGCTCGAGGTCGAACACAATGCCGGGGTCGATCTGCCGGTTCCAGATCAGATCGATGAATTCCGGCAGGAATCGGCGGACCGGGGCGGGGCCGCCGTGCAGCGTGATACCGGAGAAGAACAGTTCCTCGACCGGCAGCGCGACGTCGTGAAAGACGCCGACGTAACCGACGTGCCCGCCGGGCCGGGTGGATCGGATGGCCTGCATCATCGACTCCTGGGTGCCGACGGCTTCGACGACGCTGTGAGCCCCGAGCCCTCCGGTCAACTCCTTGACTCTAGCCACACCCTCGTCGCCACGCTCTTCGACGATGTCGGTGGCGCCGAATTCACGAGCCAGCTTTTGCCGGGGTTCGTGGCGGCTCATCGCGATAATTCGCTCGACGCCGAGTTGTTTCGCGGCGAGCACTGCTAGCAGCCCCACAGCCCCGTCCCCGACCACGGCGACGGTCTTCCCGGGCTCGGCCTGGGCGGCCACCGTGGCGAACCACCCGGTTCCCAGCACGTCTGACGCGGCCAGCAACGACGGGATCAACTCCGGATCAGGCTGGCCTGGTGTCGCCACCAAGGTGCCATCGGCCAGCGTTATCCGTACATATTGAGACTGGGCACCGCTCGCGGCGGCCCCCTGCCGCTGAATGCAGTGGGTTTGGTAACCGGCCTGACAGATCTCGCAGGTGTTGTCGGAGGCGAAGAAGGAGCCGACCACAAACTGGCCGGGCTTGATAATGCTCACGTCATCGCCGACCTCCTCGACGATCCCAACGTACTCATGACCCATTGGAGTCGGGCCGTTCTGCTCTGCGATGCCCCGGTAGGGCCACAGGTCTGATCCGCAGATGCAGGAAGCGGGAACGCGGATGATCGCATCTGTTTGCTCGACGATCTTCGGTCGCTCGCGCTCTTCGACGCGGACGTCTCCCGGACCGTACATGATCACACCACGCATGAAGACCTCCTCGAATCGGGTCGGTCGTTGATCGGCGAGCTTGTCAGTACCGCGGTGCGAGGCCCACGGCCCTGCAAGGGTCGCGTCAACGTTATCTAGCCAACCCGGTTTCCCGCCGAGGCGGGAGCTCCTGATGAATGGTGTACTGACAGGGCATCCCAGTCGAGGACTCAAGGGCCGCACCGTCCTCGACATGAACTCCAGCTGCGACTTCGCCGGCCAGGTCGCGCTGGTGACCGGCGCAACACACGAGATATGGAGTATCAAATGCCAGCATCCGAAGCGAACGGAAAGCTCGCCGGCAAGGTCGCGTTTGTGACCGGCGCCGCCAGCGGGATCGGCCGCACGACCGCGCTGGCGTTCGCCCGCGAAGGCGCCAAGATCGTGGTCGCAGACATTGATCAAGAGGCCAATGTGGACACCGCAAGGATGGTAGAGGACGTCGGTTTCGAGGCCCTGGCTGTCCGCTGCGACGTAACACGCAGCGAGGATGTGCGGGTCGCGCTCGCCAAGACAGTCGAGAAATACGGGCGCCTCGATGTCGCCTTCAACAACGCCGGCGCCGAGCAGCAGCCCAAGCTGACTGCTGACATGACTGAGGAGGAATGGGACCGGATCATCACCATCAACCTCCGCAGCGTGTTCTTGTGTCTGAAGTACGAGATCCCGCTACTCCTCCAGCAGAACGGCGGAGCGATCGTCAACACTTCCTCCGGTGCGGGGGTTAAGGTCTTTGGACGCGGCGCCGCCTATGCCGCCGCAAAGCACGGCGTGGTGGGCCTGACCAAGGACGCCGCACTCGACTACGCGGCCTCGAACATCCGGATCAACGCCATCTGCCCTGGGATCATCGACACGGAAATGATCAATCGATTCACCGGCGGCACTCCCGAAGGGCGTGACCGTGTGATCGCTCAGGAACCGATCGGACGCATGGGCAAGCCCGAGGAGATAGCGGAGGCCGTCGTCTGGCTGTGCTCGGACGCATCCTCCTTCGTCACTGGACATGCCCTAGTTGCTGACGGCGGACAGACTCTATAGGCGCGTCATTTGGACGAGGGATCACGCTGCCCCTCGGCAATCAGAGGCGGCTCCGGCCTTGGGCTGATGCGGCTCCCTCAGTTCTCACTCTGAGCCGTCGAGAAAGTTGAGGATGACCGTTGCGAAGAGCGGTGAGATGCCGAGGTTGTAGTGGGTCAGCCCGGGCAGGATCGCGAGCGCGTGTCCGCCCTTTGGCCGACCCTCGCCCATCCAGCCGCCATCGCGGAGGCCGCCGTCGAGCAGCTTGAAGACCTCGACGTAGTGGCTCGGAGGTGCCATGTCGGCATCGGCAGCGACGATGAGCGTGGGCACCTGGAGGCCTCGAACCTCCTCGCTGACGTCGAAGTCCTTGGCCATCGACTCGCCGACCTTATCCAGCAGCCGCCCGAAGTCTTCCGGGCGCGGTGCCACCCGCTGGTAGAGCTGGTACATCGGAGTGTCCTTCATGAACTCGACCGCCGCCGCGTTCACCTGGGCTTGCTGGGCGAGCATTTCGGCCGGGATCGCGTCCCGCCGGACGTTAGTCGATGCGCTGACGAGTCTGCCGACCTTCTCCGGATACTTCACCGCAGTGAACAGCGCCACACCGCCGCCGAGGGAGTAGCCGACAATGTCCGGCTTCTCCAGGCCAAGGTGGTCAATAAGGGCCGCGATGTCGTCGGCCATGAGCCGAATGTCGATTGGTCGATCGATGTCCGCCGTGCGCCCGTGCCCCTGGAGATCGACCACGATGACCTGGTGCCGCTCCGCCAGTGCGGGCAGTACCGGCCCGAACATTTCACCCGACATCAGCCCGCCGTGCAGCAGGATCATTGCTCGCCCAGACCCGTGGACCTCGAAGTAAAGGTTGATGCCGTTGACCTCGGCGTACTCGCCAATCCTTTTGGCCTCGACCGTCTCGTTGGTGGTCATCTGGTCCTCCTCGTGTCATCGCTCAGTGTTCGGATGCTATTGAGACCGGGCAGGCTCCTCAAACTCATCGAACTTGTAGCCGGAATGACCGGCAACATGCCGAAGACCTTGATCGCGTCCCGAAATATCGGTGGCGCTGAATGAAGCACCCCTCGACCCTGCTAGGCCGCGGGCTGCTGGACGTGTCGGTGGACGCCGGTCTTGGGCCGACGGCCTGATGTTCAGCCTTTAGCGATGACCTTGGCTGCGTTTTTGCGGCTGTGGTCGTTGTCCGACGGCCGGAAGCGCTGGTAGCTACTGTTCGCGGTCCGCCGACTACGGCGTCGCAGGGACCGCGAGGCTATCCTGTGACGACCACTACCGCCTGCATGTAGGGATGTGGGGCACAGTGGTAGGGATAGCTGCCGACCTCGTTGAACGTAAAGCTGTAACGCTCCCCCTTGGCAAGCAGCGGTCCGGCGAAGACATCAGCGCGCACTTCGTCGGCCGTTGGTGCCTCATGTGCCTCGTCGCCTTCATCGTGCTCCTTCATGACGTTATGCCCGACCGTATCCCGATTGGTCCAGGTCACTTTGGTGCCTTTGGTGACCCGTATGTTCGGGCGTGAATAGGCAAAGTCCTTGATATCGATCTTGATCTCGGACTTGCCGGTCAAGTCGACCACCGGGCCAAGGTCGGCAGCCTCCGCCCGGTGGTGGGTATGGTCGTCCCCTGCGGCAACACTACTGCCGGCCGAAGGCGAATTGCGGTCGTTCAAAAACACAAGGAATCCCACGGCGAATACCGCGCCGACTAATCCTCCTATAAGAAATGGCATAATGCGTTTTATTAGCTGCATCGATTTCCCCCGTGCGCAATGTTTGCCTAATATTACTACAGAGCGAATTTATAAAGGAAACACCACGATGCCGACTTCGCCACGACCGAATGGGTGGCCCAAGAGTTCGATCGACGAGCCGCAACCTACGACGGCAGCAGCCAGCACGTCTGGCAGGCGAAGCTCGCCGCCCAGCTGCTCGACCCGGAACCCGAGCAACGAATCCTTGATATCGCGACCGGCACCGGCTTGCCCGCTAGGGCCGCCAGCCGGCTCACCAGCTGGACAGCCCGGATTGTCGGTATCGACATGTCCCAACAGATGTTGCAGGTCGCGGTCGCCAAGTCCGATCCCCTCAGCTGCCGCTACCTTCTCGCCGACGCAAGCCGGATGCCGTTCCCGACACCTACGCCGACCTGCACCGCACCGCCCACCACGCCGGCGACAGCAGAGACACCATCCTCTTTGGCCGATGCAACTGCCATGAGCCGTCGACGATCATGGCCGAAGGAAGAACGGTTTTCCTACTGCGGGCCCAAGTTCTGCTCAATCAGAGTTTTCGCATTATTGAGCGCAGCCATTTCGCCGTCCATTGATCGTTGTACCGCTTTTCCCATCAGGAGCTTTTTGATCCCCCGCAGTTCGGCAGTAAGCGAGAAGGTGGCCAATGTTCCGCTCCCCTGGGGTGTGAACTGGAACTCCCCGACCGGCCGGGCTGGGCCGGCAATCACCTTGAAGCCGTAATGCGACGGAGGCTCGTAGGCGGTCACCTCGATGTCGGCTGGGATGCCTCGGCCGGCCGGTCCGGCGACCACTTGGTGGATGGTCGACCCGACGCTTGTCGGGCCGGCGGCGACTATCTCTTTGACGTGCGGGCGCCATTTCTGATCGTTTGCGGGATCAGTGAAGAACTCGAAAACTTCCTCCGGCGACCGGTTGATTGCCAATGTGCGCTGTGCCGCGGGCATCTCTCTCCTTAACCTTGGCTGTCATTTCAACTGGTGGCTGTCACCTCGCCTACGCCCACACAATCGTGTCAGCTTTTAATGACCGGCGGTCCTTCTGCGTGCCTCTGGTCATCGACACGTGGACTGCCGCACGGTCAGCCGACGAAGATGCGCTCAGACAACCTGCATCCGACGCCACCATCCGATCGTGGCGGCGCAGCCAATTGCACCGGTAATGGGGACGAGCAGGAGCTGAACCAGCGTGATCTGTGCTGCCGCAGTGCTTCCTGCCATGCCCGACCAGAGGCTGACCGTAGCGTAGGGGAACCAGCCGCCGACACCGATAACGGTGAGGACCTGGGTGGCGACGATGATCAGGATGAGAGCGGCCACCGCTGGTAGGTGACCGCGGGCGGTTGTCGCCACGAACGCTAGGGGGAAGGCCAACAGGCCTCCAGCAAGTCCAACCAGCGCGACCTTGATGATCAGGCCCGTGTCGGCATCGATCGGCAGGCGCAGCCCGGCGACTGGGGCCAACACAACAGCGGTCAGAAGTGCCAATGCTGGCACTGCCAGTGTCCAACCGGTCAGCACGACGAACTTCGCGCCGGCAATTGTCGCGCGGGACGTCGGCAGGGCGAACAGGCCGCTCAGGGAGTGATCGCTGAATTCACGGCCGAAGCACCACGACACCACTAGGCCGGCCCCGAGCACCGCCGCAACAGACAAGATCTGACTGAGCATGCCAAGGTAAGCGGTCCAACCTTGCCCAATGAGCATGGCATTGACCTTGCCGGCCAGGGGTGTGTCGGATGATCCGCGCGTGGCCGCTGCCATGAATCCGGCACTGAGCAACGGGCAGCCCACTGCGACCAACACCAAGGTGATGATCGAGAACCGGGATCGGCGGAGTTTCAGCCATTCAACACCGGTCGCTGCCGCAATCATCGGGCCGGCTCCTGCTGCGCCCGATCGACCGACAAGATCAGGTTGAAGAAGCTGCGCTCCAGATCAATGCCGCGCGGTGAAAGGCTGCCAACCAATCGCCCCCGATGCATGACATGCAGATGATCAGCAGTACGGGCCACCTCATCCAGGTGATGGCTCGACACCAACACGGTCGCCCCGCGACCAGCCGCCCGTTGCAAGATCTGCCGCACAACCAGCATGCCGACGGGGTCGAGCGCAGTCGTCGGCTCATCGAGCACCAACACCGGCGGATCAGAAATCAGCGCACACCCCAAGCCAAGCCGCTGCCGGTTACCCGCCGACAAGGCTCCGGTTCGCCGATGTGCCCAGTGGCCCAGTTCCAGCTGCTCAACCTGCTGGTCGATCGCCTCCCGGGCGGCCGCCCGAGGCAGCCCGTGCAGCCGCGCCGCCGCCCACAAATTCTCAACCACCGTAAGCTCCGGATAGCCAAACGAAGCCTCGATCAGATGACCGACCCGGCGCCAAACCTGTCCCCCAGCCTTACCGACGTCCCAGCCCAAAACCACCGCACGCCCCCGATCCGGGCGCAGCATGCCAAGCAAAAGCCGCATCAAGGTTGTCTTGCCCGCACCATTCAGGCCAATCAACGCGTGAATCTCCCCAGGCAGCAGCACCAGATCCACATCCACAACGGCCGGTTCCGATCCGAAACTGCGGCTTAGGCCCTCGGCAGCCACGCCGGCCTCAGCCCGCTGGTTATCCATCAACGATGGTGTTAAGGCAGCTGCGGTTAGTCAATTGTCTCAATGGACGACCCGATGCTGATTCGGCCATCGGCGAGAATGTCGGCCCGCAGGCCGCCGCTGTGGATCAGGCCTCGCAGGACGCCCTTGGTGGTGAGGCGCTCGAGGTGAGAGCAAGGCTCGCACAATCGCTGACCGAAGCATTCAGCCTCACCCACAAGGAAACGCCGACCAACGAGTGCGTTCAGGTCGATACCTCGGGTGACCAGATTGCGTCGTGCCTGCACATAGCCGAGCCGGTGACCCCCTGGCAGGACCAGCTCGTCGAGCACCTCCGCCTGAATTAGTGTGAGGTCGTAGCCCTGTCCGCCGCCACCGGGCGGTGTGAACGTTCCGGCCTTGGCAGCGTATCGATCTCCGTCCAAACCACGCCCGGCCAGAGCCTGCACCTCATTTACTTGTCCGATCGGTCCGATGGCCGTCGCCGCGATGGCGATCACTTCGATGGTTCCAGCGCGGGGTGAAAGCACCGTTGGTGCGGGAAGCGCGGGATCGAGTTTTGCAATGACGTAGCCCTCCTGTACCGGCAGCTCGAGCGACGCCCTTCCCATCAGGCTCGGCTGCTGAGGGCTGAGCACCACTCCAGACGGTGTGCCGAACATGAGTACCACCGTCCGGTCCTCCCTACCGTGAGGATGCCGCGCCTCTGTGCCGAGGACGGCTATCCAGTACCCGGGCCAGCTGAAGCTAGCGGCATCTGCGATACGCACTAAGCCAAGTCCGCTGCCGGCCAGCCAGCTCCGCCACGTCGCAACCGCGTCTGGTAGGTCCGGCCGGGGCAGCGGTAGCCCAGCAACGGGAATGTCGATCGCCGACGCCAGACACGCCGCGAACGCTCGGGTCGGCACCGGCAGGTCGGGCTCATCAGGCAACGCGACGTCGAGCAATACAGGAGTGTCAGCCAAGGGCACTCGGAAGCCTGGTTTCAAAGTCGATGACGTTCGCCCATTGAGGGGTCACCCTGATCCGCGCTGATGGCAGACCCCGCAACTGTTCTACCCACGCTTTGCCCTGCTCTGGCCCGAAGTAGCGTTCGGCAGCTGTCACATACTCCGGGGAAATGTCATCGAGCATGTCGATCGACGCGACACCGCGGATGTAAAGGACCTTGTAGGGCCACACATGCTCATCGATCGTTACTGCAACGTGAGGATTGGCTCGCAATGCGGTCAGCTTAGGTGCGCGTGGCGGTGATGTGATGACGACGGCTTCGCCATCCCAGTGAAACCAAATTGGGATGGTTCGCGGGGTGCCGTCGAGCCACGTATAGCCAAGCTGAGCTGGTTCTGTCGAGCTGAGCAGGTGCTGGGCGAGGGGATGATCAAGGAGGCTCAGATCACCGGCAGGTCTGGTCATGCTTTCTCCCTAGCGACAATGGATCGGACGCTACTCGCCTTTCGTACGATCCGCACCATCACCGCCCGGCGGCGGGACACGCCTCTGCCCAGCGCGCACACCCTGCTTGGTACGACCTGACTTAATGTTGATCTTGGGATCGCTTCTCTGGTAGCTCGACCATTCATCCAAGACCGGGAGGTCATCCGGCGCACCCTCGCTGAAACCCGCGACCCGGCAAAGCGCCTAGCTGGCTAGTCCTCACTTTCTCGGGAATATCAGGATTGCGTGGACAGCTTGCTCATAGCAGACCGCTAGTGAGGAGGTACCTCGATTGGCTGATGGCGGACCCGTCCTGGTTGTTGGTGGCACCGGAATGCTCGGTGGACAGGTTGTTAGTGAATTGCTCTCACGTGGGAAATCGGTGCGAGCGCTGGTTCGGCCGACGTCGAACGCGAAGAGCCTTCAACGGCCAGGGGTCGAGATCATGCAAGGCGACATGATGGATCCTCCATCCCTGCTGCGGGCAATGGATGGCGCAGACGCGGTGGTCAGCACGGCCGCCGGTTATACCCGGCACACCAAGGGTGACACCGACGAAATCGACAGGACAGGCAACCGCAATCTTGCCGATGCCGCAAGCCGGACGGGCATTCGCAGATTCGTCTTCACCAGCATCCTGACCTGTGACCTGACCCCAGAGGTTTCCCACTTCTGGCACAAGAAACTCGCCGAGGATCGGCTGGACGAGTTGGGCGTCCCGTTCGTCTCGTTGCGGCCAGGTGCCTTCCTTGACATGATCGCGCGGATCGGTGGTGATCCATTCGCCAAAGGCCGGCTGATGTGGTTCGGCTCTCCGACCGTCCCACTCACCTTCGTGCTCACCCAAGATGTGGCGGGTTACCTAGCCGATGCGATTGACGCGCCCGGCGTTGAAGGGCAGCGCATCGACATCGGATGGGATCGGGGGACGGGCATCCAGGAGATCGCGGACATCTCGGGTCGGCTGCTCCATCGGCAGATCCGAGTCCGTACCATTCCCGCGGGCCTGATCAACGCAGCTGGAACGCTGATGGGTAGGTTCAGCCCCAGGGTTCAGGACATGGTCTCGATGTTCCGCTGGTTCCAGACCGGCCAATACGTTGCCGAGCCGAGCCGCCAGCGTGAAGTGTTTGGTCAAGTACCAACAGCCGAGGAGGCGATCGCCAGGCTCGCCCGCGGTCTAGGACATCCCGTAGCCGCCTAGCTCGCGGCCACGGGGCGCTTCCGGATCATTGACCGCCGTCCTCACGCGAACCGGGGTGTCCATGACACGTTGACCCCGGATCGTCCTCGTGGAACCGACAAGCCGGACTGTGACCGGACCTGCGAACGTCGATCTGGCGGTGCCCAGCCGAAATGCCACTTCGCCGGGCTCCACGATTCTCTGCAGACTCCGCCCGGTGAAGGAGAGTCGGTCCGTATGGACGGTGAACGACACCTCTGCCGATGCCGCCACTTCGAGCGTCACCTTGGCAAACCCGACAAGCTGAGTGACCGGACGGGTCACGCTTGCAACCGGGTCATTGACGTACAGCTGCACCACCTCGTCTCCGCTTCGTGGCCCGGTGTTAGTGACCGTGACCGACACTTCGACACTGCCAGCGATGTCCACTTCCGACGCGCTGACCCTCACGTTGTCATAGCGGAACGACGTGTAGGACAGGCCGTGGCCGAAGGCAAAGGCAGGAGTCGGGTCCAGC
>JBKPML010000121.1:0-8287 GCA_046732135.1 Actinomycetota bacterium | reverse complement strand
CGTCCGCGGCCATCTGCACGAGCTCAGCGGCGACCTCCCGGCCGCCGCCATGGCGTACGCCGAGGCCGCCCGTCGTGCCACGAACGTAGCCGAGCGCGACCACCTGGTCCGTCGGGCCGCCCGCGCGCGAGCCGCCGAGTTATGTCGGAACAGTCGGCTTGCTCAGGGTCCTCCTCCATAGACTCGCGTACCGGGCCATGACTCAATCGCCCGAGCAGCTCATCACTTGGCGCTGTTCTCGAAGGTTGAGCAGCGGTTAGACCGCGGTGCTGGGCTGACCTTAGCTCCAGCCCGCCTTTTCGACCACATCCCTGGCAGCCTCGTCGATCGGGCGACCGTGGGTCTCGACCTGGAAGTCCCAGATTCGCGTCAAGTCGCTTCGCCGGTGATACAGCTCGACGAAATCGCGGAGCCTTCGCTGCCAGAACACGTTCGGCTCGCGCGCCGTCACGCGGTCCTTGAGGACCGCCTCGGGCGCCGTCAGCTCGCAAACGACGAATCTCGCGCCAGGAACGGCGGCACGGAGTTGCTCCCGTTCCTGCACATCTGCTACGACGCTGGGGATGACGACCTTGAGCTTCGGAAAGGCCGCGTAATTCGGCCAGATGGCCTTCAAATTGTCGCGGGCAAAGGAGCGTACGGGGTCCGGGTAAATGTTGCTCAGATCATCCAGATCGATCACGGCATTCGGCCTGTCAGCCGCTCGCAGAAGCTCGGCCACGGCTAGCGCCAACGTCGTCTTGCCCGAGCCTGGCGACCCGTGGAGCACGAGCACCTCGAGCCCGTTCACAGCCCGAATGTAACGAAGGCCTCCAACCGGTTTCTCGATCTCGTGTCGATCGATGTCGGCCGTGGCTAAGCGCGTGGCTCACCACAGTGAGTGAGGCGATCGGCCACCCGCTGGGAGCAGAAAGCCAGAACGTTCAAGGGCAATGCGGGTGGGTCGAACTCGAATCGCTGGATTCTATCTTCCACACGCCTATGCCAAACCCAATACGACTCCAAGGATCAGGAAAGCAAAGTACACACTTTGAGCGGAGTGGACGATGACGCCCATCCAGGTGCTGCGGAAGCGCCAGCTTGGAAATGCGTAAAGGAATACACCACTAATGACGGACCCTGGGATGCCCCAGGGCTGGTGAAGGTGATAGAAGCCAAAGAGCACCCCGTTTGCCACCCAGCTCCACCTGCCAAATACGCCCTCCATCCTGGGCAGCAGCACACCCCGAAAGAGAAACTCCTCTCCCAGGATTGTATTGAAGATAGCGTTCACCACAAACAGGGCAAAGAACCACCAGGCACCCACGAGCCGGTCCAGTATTTCCTGCGATTCCAAAACCGCGCCGAGGCTATATCCCGAGGGCGCGGCGAAAAAGGGAAAGAGTGAGACCCACAGATCATCGACGTAAGATGTCAAGGTAAGTTCCCACAAGGCAATCCCGATTAGAAATGGGATCACCCACAGCCATAACCTGCGGCGAGTTTCATCGGTTTTCAGATCGCGCGGCGTGTTGAGCCGCAACCTACGCTTGATCGTCGCCCAGCGGAGATCCCCCTCTTCCTTGCGGACGATGATCATCGAAAGAACGAACAACCAAATCAAACCAATCAAGAGCAGCCCGAATCGGGTGACGCCCGCTCCCAGCGGATCCGAATTGAGATCAGGTGATACCGCGGGGAAAATGATCCAGCCTAAAATACCCATCGGGACGGCTGCCAGAGCCCAGATGGCGAGGATTCTGCCTAGGGAATACTGTTCACCCGTCTCAAATGCCGCGTTGGCCCGGGCGGTAGTTTCCATCCTTTTCCTCCTGCATCTAATCAGGTCAGATGCCTATGGGATCAAATCTTGCGGGTATTGTGCCGGGAAATTTCTAAATCTTTCGCTGAATTCTGGAACAACATGTGCTGCGGCCCTGTCCTGACCTCTGCCTTATCGGACCTTGCGACCGCGCGGGGCGCTACGCCACCTGCTCGCGGCGGCGGGTCAGGTAGGCGGTCTCCGCCGTGTTGCCCGCCAGCTCGATGGCTTTGTCGTACGCCGCGCGCGACTCCTGACTCCGGCCCATCCGGCGCAGCAGATCGGCGCGGGTGGCGTGGTAGGCGTGATAACCGGCCAACTGGTCCTCGAGGCGGTCGACGGCCGCCAGTGCCACCTCGGGGCCGTCAAGCTCGGCGACCGCGATCGCCCGGTTGAGGGTGATGATGGGCGAGGGGTCGAGGCGGACGAGCTGGTCGTAGAGGGCGACGACCTGCGACCAGTCGGTGTCGCGTATGTCGCGGGCGGAGGTGTGCACGGCGTTGATCGCGGCAAGGATCTGGTAGCGACCCGGAGCCACCCCGGCGGCCAGGCGCTCGCGCACCAGTCTGTGTCCCTCGGCGATGAGCGCCGGGTCCCATTCCTCACGGTCTTGCTCGTCCAAGGCGACCAGTTCGCCGCTCGCCGAAATACGGGCGGTGCGGCGGGCCTCGATGAGGAGCATCAGCGCCAGCAGCCCTGCCACCTCACCGTCCTCAGGCAGCAGCGCACGGATCAGGCGGGTGAGCCGGATTGCCTCGGCGGTCAGGTCGTGACGTACGGGATCGGTGTCAGGGCCGGTCGCCAGGTAGCCCTCATTGAAGACGAGGAACAGGACGGTGAGTACACCGGAGACGCGTCTCGGGAGATCCTCCGCGGATGGCACCCGATAAGGGATGTGAGCCTCCTTGATCTTGGCCTTAGCGCGGGTGATCCGCTGCCCCATGGTGGCCTCCTGCACCAGAAAGGCACGGGCGATCTCGGGCACGGTCAGACCGCCGACCATGCGCAGTGTCAGCGCCACGCGGGCCTCCATCGCGAGCGCCGGATGACAGCAGGTGAAGATCAGCCGGAGCCGGTCGTCGTCGATGGCGCCGAGAGGCTCGGGCGGGTCGTGGTACAGCATCTGAGCCTCCTTCTGCTTGTCGTCGCGTTTGTTCTCGCGCCGGATCCGGTCGATCGCCTTGCGGTTGGCGGTCGTGGTCAGCCAGGCGCCGGGGTTGGGGGGTACGCCGTCGCCCGGCCACCGCTCGACGGCGGTCGCAAACGCCTCGGCAGCCGCCTCCTCGGCGATGTCGAGATCACCGAAACGCCTGGTCAGGGAGGCGACCGCCCGCGCCCACTCCTCGTGGTGAGCGCGGGTGATCGCCTCGCGGACGTCCATCCCGCTTACAGGAACGGCCGCACCTCGATCTTCCGATTGCAGGCCTTCGACCCGTCAGCGGCGAGCTGTAGGGCCAGGTCGAGGTCGGTGGCCTCGATGATCCAGAAGCCAGCTAGATACTCCTTCGACTCCAGGAAGGGCCCGTCGGTGAACAACGCCTCCCGCCCACCGCGGTTGTCGATCACCGTGGCCGAGCTGGGCGACCCGAGGCCACCGGCGAAGACCCAGTGACCCTCCGACTTGAGCCGGTCATTGAACGCGTTGATGGCAACCATCTCGTCCTCGGTGGCGAGGCCGGCCGTGTCATCGATCACTGACACCAGGTACTGCATTTCGGCTCATCTCCTGTATTTTCGGGCCGCCTCGTGGGCTGCTTTTGTCGTCCAGCGCGTCGGCTATGAGACGCGCTTCAGTCGGTTGCGTACTGGGGGCGCCCGGCCGGCCGGTAGACCTGGAGCGTGATGCCCTTCGGGAAGGCTCGCGCCTCGACCAGGTCAAGCGCCATGTCCGGGCCGTTTTCGGGGAACAGGCGCGTGCCCTGGCCGACGATCACCGGGGCGACGAGCAGATTCACCTCGTCGACGAGGTTGTTATCGAGCAGCCAGCGGACCAGTTTCCCGCTGCCGTGCACCTGTAATTCCCCTCCCGGCTTGGCCTTCAGCTCGCCGATGGCCGCCGCAAGGTCACCGGAGAGGACGGTCGTGTCTGTCCAGCGCGGGTCGGTGAGCGTGTTCGATGCGACGTACTTGGGCCGGGTGTTCAAGGCATCTGCGATGGGGCTGCTGCCCGGATCCATCACGCCCCAGTAGCCGGCGAAGAGCTCGTAGGTCCGCCGGCCGAATAGGAACGCGTCGGCGCTCTGGTATAGCTGGTCGACGAACGTCATGGTCTCGCTGTTGAACAGTGGCCTGGCCCAGCCGGCGCGCTCGAATCCGACATCGAGCACATTCGGCCCACCGTTTGCCTGCATCACTCCATCGACGGAGACCTGCGTCGTGGTCGTCAGCCTCATGATCGCGGTTCCCTTCTCCTTGGGGCTGCCCTCGTGGGCGGCCTCTCACCCCTGCTACGAACACCGCTGCCCCGATCCGACATCGCCTCACGGATTTCTTTCGAGGACTTTCTGATGCGGAACCGCGCGGCCGCGCCAGGCATAGGTGCTAAACACACTCACACTGATGGTTCTCAAGATCGACTGCGCCACTTTCTTGACGCCAGGCTTCCAGACCGTTCGGTTCACGACAGCACGCGATAGATCACGTGTGTGACTGAGCTCGCCGCCCGCGAATCCACCTGCTCGAGATTCAGTGGCGGGACACCGTCGAATAGCCGGGTGCCGGCGCCGAGCGTAAGCGGCACGATATGCAGCCGCAGCTCATCGATCAGGCCGGCGGCCAGATACTGATTGATGGTGGTCGCGCCGCCATGGATCGAGACGTCGCCGTCCCCGGCCGCCTCGCGCGCCTGGGCCAGTGTCGACTCGAGTCCGTTGGTGACGAAGTGGTACGTGGTGCCGCCGTCCATCGGCTGCGGCGCGCGCGGGTGGTGGGTGAGCACGAACACCGGGGCGTGGAACGGCGGATTGTCCCCCCACCAGCCGTTCCACTGCCGATCCCACTCACCGCGGACTGGGCCAAACATGTTCCGCCCCATGATGTAGGCGCGTGCATCCGTCGTCTGGTCGACCTCAGTCCGGTTCTCCTCGGCGTTGTCGAACATCCAGGCGTGCAGCCGGTTGCCCCAACCGTCGCCGCCGTCGTCGCCGAACGGGCGTTTCTCAGTCTGGTTCTGCCCAGCTGAGAAACCGTCGGCCGAGATGGAAAGGTTGCAGGTGACCTTGCTCATGGTGCGCCTCCTCAGATGTGCGTGCGCATCGGCTGATCCGATGAGCCTGACTCGCCGCTCGTATCGCTGCTCGGCATCTACTTCAGGTTATGGATCGATCGATAGGACGTGCGGGGCGACCGTACCGAATCCGTCCGTTCCCGGTCATCGGCCACCAGTGCACTACGCCACCTTCCTTCCCGAAGGCCAATCGCGCTGTCGTCGATGGGCCAATTGCAGACCGAAAGCGGCCGTGCTTCTACGGCTGGCTGCGCCGCTATGAAGCCGGCGGCCTGCACGGGTTGAAGACCGTTCCAGCCGGCCAACCGCTCAGGCCTCAGCTGACAACTGATTCCGGGCGAAGCCGGGCTTACGGCGGTACTTGCCGATGACATTCGGGCACTAGGTCAGTCATAGCAATGTCCCGACCTTATGAGAGGAGAAGGTCAGCGTGCTGTTGGATGGCAAGACAGCGGTGGTGTACGGGGCCGCCGGCTCGGTCGGGAGTGCGGTGGCCGAGGCGTTCGCCCGGGAAGGCGCCAGTGTGGCCTTGGTCGGGCGGACCCAGGCTTCGCTGGAAGCCGTGGCGGCTGAGATCCGGCACGCGGGCGGGACCGCAACGGTGTCGGTGGTCGACGCCCGGGACGAGACTTCGATCAACCGGCACGTCGACCAGGTTGTGGAGGCCACAGGGCGTCTCGACATCTCGTTCAACGCGGTCTCCGTGGACCATATCCAGGGGGTGCCGCTGGCCGCCCTCAGCGAGAATGAGGTAGTCGGTCCGGTCGCCGCCCGAGTGGCCACCCACCTGCTCACCGCACGCGCCGCCGGCCGCCACATGACCATACGGCGCAGCGGCGTGATCCTCACCTTCACCGCCGACGCCGCCCGACTGACCTACCGCAACATCGGCAGCCTCGGCATCGCCTGCGCCGCCCTGGAGGGGCTCACCCGAGCCCTTGCCGCCGAATACGGCCCATACGGGATCAGGGTCGTGTGCCTGCGCTCCATGGGGTCCCCCGAAGCTACCCACATGGATGAAACCTGGCAGCGAGTCTTCAATAACGACTCCACGGCCGATGAGCGCCGCGACGAGCGCGCCGCACTCACGCTGTTGGGTCGCTCTCCCACGTTGGCCGAGGTAGGCAACGTCGCGGCGCTGATGGCCTCTGATTACGCCAGCCCGCTCACCGCCAACATCATCAACGTAACCTGCGGCGAGATCGCCGACTAGTGTCCTCGCCCACATCTTGACCAGGTGGAGGTCGAGACCATTGACCCCCAAACTGCCGGGCCAGGCCCCGCACGTCATGGCTGAGCCACTGCGTCAGCTGGGCCAACTATTGACACAACCTTCCGACCTACCTTCCCGTGAGCGGTCCTTCGCACCGGCAGCACCGTCGCACCACGGCCTGGTCATGGCCTGTGTCCAGCATGCTGGGGGCCAGCCGTTGCGGTCTCATCTAGTCGCGGGTTCTGGGGGGCTGCCGGTACGGGTCGCGGCCGAACCAGCCGGCGAGCCGCTCGTACGCAGACGGGTCCGCTGGCACGGGCATCTCCTCGCCGAAGGCCTTGCCCTCGCCACGAAACTGCGGCTGCAGCATCCGCCGAGACCAAGCCAGAGCGCGGTCGGCGATCCCCTCATCGAGGGAGATCGATTGAGTGTGTGCGCGCCATGCCGGTAGTCCTTGACCCAGTTGTCTGCCAACTCCGGGGTGTAGCCGACCAGTCCGGAGTATCGCCCCGCGCCGAGGCGGTGAGGTTTCGCGGGTTCTGCCGGACGACGTGACGCAGTAGCTCGCGAACATTCCAGTCGCGGCAGGGGTTGGAGCGTCGAGGGTGTCGATATGGATCTGCTCGAGCACCGTCGTCATCTGGCTCAGAGCGCGAGAGAGCAACGCGACGGTGTCGGCCATGCGATCGATCCTGCTCCGCTCCGCTTGGTGCGGGCAACCATGCACGTGTACCGCGCTGGGGGTGCGGAGACACCTGACGAATCGAAGGCCCACGGAGTGTACCGGTGCCTCCGTGCAGGTCGGACCATGCCAAAAAGCAACGGCCAGTAACTGCCGCCTGGTAGAGGACACTCTGTCGGCGACACTGCGTTCGAATCCGTGGCCTCCCACACTCACAGATCCGTAGGTCTCAATCAAGCGTTCGAACTGGCCCGACAAGTCGGCCTTCACGCTCAGAGCGGAGTCGCTTTCTCCGTGGAGGTCCGTGGTCGTACGAGGTTTGCGGTGTGGTCTGGCTCGCAGATTGGCCCCCGGCTTGCCATCTTGTTCTCTGACCCGGAGCCGGAGCAACGCATTACGAGTCACCGGCGGCGCGTCCGGACCAATCCCGCCGACCAGTGCCTGAGTGGGTGGTCGTCCGGCCAGGTTCGGCGGCGCATGCCGCCTTGACTGCTCGGCAGCATCAGGGTGGCACTGCTCGTTCTATCGTCGTTGAGATGCAGGCATCAGAGGTCCCGCGTGCGGTGGCTGCCGCCATGTCGATCGCCTCATCAGTTGACCTAACAGTCGAGGATGCGATCGTTGTTCACAACTCGAACAAGCTCAGTTTGCGTCTGCTGCCCTGTGACGTGCTGGCCCGCGTGGCGCCCTTGTCACACATTGGGTCGCACAAGTTCGAAGCCGACCTTGCTCAACGGCTCGCCGATTCCGAGTGCCCTGTGGCCGCACTTGAGCCCCGAGTGGAGCAGCGCGTCTATGAGCATGATGGCTTCGTCGTCACGCTGTGGACCCATTACCACCCCGTGACAACTCGTGAAGTCTCACCAGCCGACTACGCCGATGCGCTCAAGCGGCTACATGCCGGCATGCGCAAGCTCGATATCCCGACGCCGCACTTCACGGATCGCGTCGACTCAGCTCAACAGCTCGTGGCGAGCCGCGACCAGACTCCCGAGCTCGCCAACGCGGACCGAGAGCTGCTCGGCGACACATTGCGATGCCTGAGACAAGCGATCGGCGAGCGCGGCGGTGCTGAGCAGCTGCTGCACGGCGAGCCACATCCAGGCAACGTGCTCACCACGAAGAACGGGCTGCTGTTCATAGATTTCGAGACCTGCTGCCGTGGACCTGTCGAATTCGACCTTGCCCACGCACCCGAAGAAGTCAGTACGCACTATCCGGGTCTCGATCACGACTTACTGCGTGAGTGCCGAATCCTCGTGCTGGCAATGATCACAACGTGGCGCTGGGATTCAGGCGACCAACTTCCAAACGGGCGTCTGCTGGGTAGAGAGTGGCTCAGCCAGATTCGAGCAGCGCTCGAAC
>JBKPML010000120.1:0-9272 GCA_046732135.1 Actinomycetota bacterium | reverse complement strand
TCCTTCACCACCCGTCGGGAGGCGCAGGCCTACTACGCCCGGGAGAAGGCGGCGCTGGCTGGCGGCGTCGACCCGCGTGCCGGCCGGGAGAGCGTCCGCTCGCTGCTGCCCATGTGGCTCGAGGAACGAAAACACACCGTGTCACCGAAGACGTATGTCGCCGACGCCGCCCTAGTCCGGCTCGTACCCCCGTCCCTCGGCGCCATGCAGATCGCCGCAGTGACCGATCGGGAGATCACCCGCGTCCTGGTCGGGTGGAGCCGACACGGCTTCGCCGAAGCCTCCGTCCGACGCACCAGGAACTCGCTATCGTCCTTCTTCGCCTGGGCGGTCCGCGAACGGCTGATCACCGTTAACCCGGTGACGGTGACCCGCGTACCCCGGTCGCACGCCCCTCGGACCGAGATGTACCCCTTCGGCGAGGACGACCTCGAGCCGTTCTGGGAGCGGGCGTGCCAAAAGAACCGTCGGCTGGGCGACCTTGTGCTGCTGGCCCCTTGGACGGGTCTGCGCTGGTCGGAACTCCGGGCGCTCCGTGTGCGCGACTTCGTCGAGGTGCCGATGCCGATGTTGATCATCCAAAGGGCGGAGCCCGAGGGTGTTGCGACCAAAGGGACTAAGTCCGGCAAGACCCGCCGTGTGCCGGTGGCCGACCGGGTGCTGCCGATCGTCCGTGAGCTCCGCGAGGGCGGGGAGCCGGACGCCCTGCTGTGCGTCACAGAGACAGGGTCACCAGCTACACGCCACCGCGCTCAAGCGCACGCTCGGTTGGACGAAGATCGCCGAGGGTCGGCGCATCCACGATCTCCGGCACACGGCCGCCTGCCTGTGGCTAGCCCGGGGCGTTGATCCCGCCACGGTGCAGGCATGGATGGGTCACGCGTCGATCGCCACCACCAATCTGTACTTGCATCACCTGGGCACCGCATCCGACCGTGCCGGGCTGGCCAGACTCAATCAGGCCGCGGGGTGCATACGGGGTGCACAGGGTGATCCGACCGCAGAATCACAGCTGCGTGAGCTGGAAGAGGTTCCATCATCTGACCAAGTCAAACTGGCCTTCGAGGTGAGTGGAGCTAAGGGGACTCGAACCCCTGACCTTCTCGTTGCGAACGAGACGCGCTACCGACTGCGCCATAGCCCCGCGCGGATCGGCAGGCCGATCAGCATCGAGACTTTACCACCTCAGGCGGAGGCGGCCTCCTCCGTTTCTGTCGCCTCCAGCTCTGTTGATTCGTCCTCTAGAACGGCATCCTTGACCGGCGGCGCATCTGCGGTAACCGGTAGTTCGGGAGCCGCGGACGAAGTTGGTGTTGGACCAGATAGGTCGATGGTCCGTACGGTCCGAGGTGCCAATGGCTTGGAAACATATGTCGGCATGGTGATCGGGACTGGATCCCAGAGCGCGCCCGGCTTGGCGACGGGTTCGGTCTTGGCTGACTTGCCACTGTCCTTGGCGAGCTCCTTGGAAATGTCGCCGACCCTCAGGAAGACGGTGACCTCGTCGCTGCCGCGGCGGATCGAGCGGTAACGGGCGTCAAGATTCTTTCGCATGATCCGTACGCTGATCCGCGATACGACGAGGAAGATCAACAATAGGCTGCCCGGCACGGCGACGCTCCACCGGGGAATCAGTTGCACCGCACAAACCCCGATCACGGCGCTCAGCACGGCCATTAACCCGAGCAGCACCCGACGCCGACGCAGCGCCGCCAACCGCTCCAGGCGACGAAGGTCGGCGGTGGCAGCCCGTCGAGTTTGGGGCGTGGAAACTTCGAACGACTTGATCTGTTCAAGGTCTTGATCCAGCAGTGGGGCGGTCCCGCTGCGAACGACCCGAATCGAGCCGGAGAAGCGATTGTCGATCCCCACATTGTCGTTTTGATCACTATCTCGACGACCAGCAAGATGTGGAACGAGGTAGGCAAACCAGGCAATGGCGATTGCGCCAAAGATCACCCCGGTCGTACCCACACCCAGACCGTAAGCGCGGACCAGCTTCCGATTGGCGATCTTGATCGGTGTGTCGCAAGAAACGGAAGAAACAGATGTGACGTGAACTAGCGCGGCCGTAGGTTGTCCCAACGGCGAACCAAGCCCTCCGGCACCTCCTCACGGTTCAGCGCGAAGACCAGATGATCACGCCAGTCGCCATCGATATGCAGGTACCGCGGCCGCAACCCCTCCGGCCGAAAGCCAAGCTTGGCCACCACGCGAAGACTCTTCGCGTTCTCCGGCCGGATAGCAATCTCGATCCGATGCAGCTTCATCACACCGAAGCAGTAGTCCACTGCCAGAGCGACCGCGGTTGGGATGATGCCCTGTCCGGCGAAACGTTGATCGATCCAATAGCCGATCTGCCCCCAGGACGCAGACCCGCTGACTATGCCGCTGACCGTCAGCTGACCCACCAGCTGTCGTTTACCCTCCGTCGCCTCGTAGTGAACCAGCCACGGTAAGGTCCGGCCAGCCTTGGCCTGTCTGGTGAGGGTTCGAACAAGACCTGCGAAGGTCGACGGGCCCGCTTCGGACTCGGGAGGCAGCGTTGCTTCCCAAGGCCGGAGCCATGCCATGTTGGCTGCTCGGACACGATCCCAGGCGGCTCGATCCCGGATTCGGATCGGAGCGAGCACCACCGGACCGTGGCGAAGGGTCACCGGCCACTGATGGCGCCAGATCGTCTGACGGCGGGCGCTCCATCCGTCGACGCCGCCACCCACTTCAGTGGTCACCGCCCCGAAGCTGGCTGACGGCGTGATTCAGCAGCGGACCGACCACGGCCATACCATCCCTGGCCCCACCGGATGATCCCGGCAGATTGATGATCAAAGTGCCCTGTGCGATTCCGACTATGCCGCGACTCAGCACCGCGGTCGGTACTCCATGATCGACACCGTAGCGGGCTATCTCAGCCGCAACTTGCGGGACCTCCCGTTCCACGACTGATCGCGTCTGCTCGGGTGTTTGATCATGGGGATGCAATCCGGTGCCGCCTGTCGTGATCACAACCGCATGACCCGCGCCAACCGCTCTGCGCAGTGCGTTCCCCACCTCGTCACCATCCGGCACGACTACTGGTTCGGCGACGGAAAAGCCAAGATCACGCAGGGCCGACGCAACGACTGGTCCCGACTTGTCGGCGTAAACGCCTGCGGCCGCTCGAGTGGAGATTGTGATCACCAGTGCCGTATCGGTCACCCGCGTTCTGCCTCGTCGTCGGGCCGCGTCCAATCCCCGCTCCGCCCTCCAGACTTCGCCAGCACTCGCACGTCGGTGATGACCGCAGCTCGGTCGATTGCCTTGATCATGTCGATCAAAGCGAGCCCGGCAACAGTGACGGCGGTCAGCGCCTCCATTTCCACACCCGTACGGTCGGTCGTCCTGACTCTCGCACTGAGTTCGACACCAAGATCTACGACCTCGGCCGTCACATCGACGCCGCTGATCGACAGCGGGTGGCAGAGCGGAATGAGATCGGAAGTCCGCTTGGCGGCCATGACACCGGCGATTCGCGCTACTGCCAACGCATCACCTTTTGGCACCGAGCCGTCCCGCAACGCCGCCACGCACTCCGGGCTGACCCTCACCCGTGCCGCGGCTGTCGCCGTCCGCACGGTAACGGCCTTGGCCGTTACATCGACCATCCGCGCCTCGCCGCTGGGACTCAGATGCGGGAATCGAGGCTCCGTCACGCCAACTCGTCGAGCAGCCAAACGTCGAGGTCATCCCCCGCCGCTACAGACGTCGTTTCCGGGGGCAAGATCACCAGAGCGTTGGACCTAGCAAGATCAGCAAGCAGATGCGAACCATGTCCGCCGGCCAGTTCCACCTCGCGATCCCCACCGCTTCCCATCCGGACGATGCCCCGGGCAAGCTGCAGTTTTCCAGGTGCAGATCTCATTGGATGCGCGGCCTGGCATCGAACCGCCGGCCGGACGTACGGCCGAGCGCCCATCAGCTTGCGGATGACCGGCCGAACGAAGGCCTCGAAGGACACGAACGCGCTCACCGGGTTCCCAGGAAGCATGATCATCGGCACCCGCTCGTCGCCGATCAGCCCGAAGCCTTGCGGCTTGCCGGGCTGCATCGCGACCTCGGCAAAGTTGCAGGCACCCATTTCCGGCATAACGGCCTTCACGATGTCGTAGTCACCTTGACTGACACCGCCGGTGGTCAAGATCAAATCGGCGCGGATGAGCTGATCGGCGATGAGCTGCTTGAGGTCCGTTGCCCGGTCACCGACCTGCCCAGCCCGATAGACCTGGGCGCCGGCAGCTTTAGCAGCGGCCGCCAGCAGATAGGAGTTGGAATCGAAGATCTGCTGACCATTGCGGAGGTGATGACCTGGCTCGACGAGCTCGCTGCCGGTGGCGATGACCACCACACGCGGCCGGGGGTGGACAAGCACCTTATCTTGGCCGATGGCCGCCAGCAGCCCGATATCTCGTGCGCCAAGTTGATCACCTTCGCGGAATATGCGACTGCCGGCATGAAGGTCCTCACCGATTCGCCGGATGTACTGTCCCGGCTCACTGGGCGCGAGGATCCGGACGTCCTCTGTGCCGCGGTCGGTGTTCTCGTATGGCACGATCGTGTCGGCAGCCAGCGGCACCGGCGCCCCGGTCATGATCTTGATAGCGGTACCTGGCGACAGCGGATGGGCGGTCGCCTCGCCGGCGGCCACCTCACCAACAACCGGCAGCCGCACCGGTTGCTCGTTGCTTGCTGTCGCTACGTCTGCAGCTCGGACGGCATAACCATCCATGGCGGAGTTGTCGAACCGCGGCAGGCTGAGGCTTGCGATGATGTCTTCGCAGATATTGAGCCCCAACACATCCAGGATCTGTTGCCGGAAGGGTGGCAGCTCGGCGATGCAGGTCAGCAAATATTCGCGGTGGTCCAGCATCGAACGCAGTCCGTCAGCTCCAGGCTCCGGCGGGGAGGGCAGCGGGACAAATTCCCGGACTCGCCCCACAGGCTCGTCAGTTGTTCTGCGGCCGAACAGAGGCATGAATTCACCCTAGGCCAGTTGGCCCAGTCAGCTCGCCGGCCACTCCGTCAACCAAACTGTGGTCTCCGACGGCAGCATTCGGTCCTTCAGCGGTGAGCTGCTGATCCGCACCACGCCATCTGGGAGCTCAATTGGCTCGGTGCCGAAGTTGCTGATGCAGTGCCAGCCACCGGGTCGGATGAAGTGCAGCACGTCGGGGTTGTCGGTTGGGACCCAGTCAAGTCGCTCAAGCGTCTGGAGCTGACGCCGCAGGCGGAGCGCTTCGCGATACATCTCGAGCGTTGAGCCGTCCTTTCCGCTCTGCGCCACAACCGCGCTGCGAGAGAACGCGGCCGGCTGCGGCAGCCAGGCATTGCCATCGCCGAAGCCGTAAGAGTCGCCGTCGTGCGTCCAGGGCAATGGGACCCGGCATCCGTCGCGACCCTTCCTAGTGTGCAGCGTCCGGTGCCAGATCGGATCCTGCAGTGTGTGTGACGGAAGGTCCGCAACCTCGTGCAGTCCCAGCTCCTCGCCCTGGTAGAGGTAGGACGATCCGGGCAGCGCCAACATCAGGAGGGTAGCGGCGCGGGCTCTCCGTAAACCTTGTTCCTCGTTGGCCAGCGGCAGGGCGCCGTCTGCCATCAGCCACACGTCCAGATCGATCCCGGCCGGTAGGGCGTATCGGGAGGCGTGGCGGACGATGTCATGGTTGGACAACACCCAGGTCGATGATGAGCCGGTCTTTTCGGCCTCGTTCAGGCAGAAGGCGATCACATCGTGGAATGCCTTGGCGTCGTAGTCAGCTACCAGCAGATCAAAGTTGAAGGCCTGGCCCAACCCGCTCGGTCTGGCATACAGAGCGCGACGCTCCGACGGCGCGAAGGCCTCGGCGACAGCAGTACGTGGCGGCTCGTATGAATTGAAGACCTGCCGCCACTCGGCGTAGATCTCGTGGACCTCGTTGCGGTCGTAGAGCGGGTCGCTGCCGTCCAGCGGCAGGGTCTCGTCCTCCAGTGCGGGCTTGCTGCGGAGCGGCTCCGACAGATCCTTGGCGAGCGCGTGCGCCACGTCGACCCGATAGCCGTCGACTCCGCGATCGGCCCAGAACCGCAAGGTCGTGAGGAAGTCGTCGCGAACCTCGCGGTTGTCCCAGTTCAAGTCAGGCTGCTCGCGCGCGAACAGGTGACAGTACCACTGGCCGTCCGGCAGCCGAGTCCATGCTGGACCGCCGAAGTGCGATATCCAGTCGGAGGGCGGCTCGGAGCCATCCGGTCCGCGGCCGTCGCGAAAGATGTAGCGCTCCCGAGCTCGCGACCCCGGTGCCGAGGCCAGCGCCTCCTGGAACCAGGGGTGCAGATTCGATGTGTGGTTGGGCACGATGTCGACGATCACTCGGATGCCGACGGCGTGCGCCGTCGCCACCATCGCGTCGAAGTCCTCCAGAGTGCCGAGTTCAGGGGCCACATTGCGGTAATCCGCTACGTCGTAGCCGCCATCGGCCAGGGCGGACGGATAAAACGGGCTCAGCCAGATGGCGTCCACCCCCAACGCCGCCAGGTAACCCATACGCGACGTGATACCCGCTATGTCGCCGATGCCATCGCCATTGCTGTCGGCGAAGCTGCGTGGATAAACCTGGTAGACGACGGCCTGGCGCCACCACTCGGCGTCCAGTTTCGAGTCAGCGGCAACCAGAAGCTGATCGGTCACAGGACGGCATCCTTCAAAGACAAGACAAGTTTCGGTGAGGGGAAGCGGCTGGATTCGACCCCGAATGACAGCGCTTGCAAAAGCCTACGCGCGTGGGCCAAACCGACGCAATACAAACCAGGCACGAGCGCTCGTTACCCTTATCACAGTTGGATGAAACCGCTTGCAAAACGCTTCGCGGAGCTAGGAGGGCTGGCCTGACGCAGCGCTCAAGCATGCAGGATGTGGCCAAACAGGCCGGAGTTTCGGTCGCTACGGTCTCGCGCGCGCTCCGAGACTCATCGCTGGTGGCCGCATCGACGCGAAATCGGGTTCTGAGTGCTGCCGAAGAGCTATCCTTTTCGATTTCGCGGGCAGCGTCGAGTCTGGCCACCGGCAAACTGGACCGAATCGCCGTACTGGTCAGCGGTCGGCTGAGCTCTTGGTTCAACGGCTCGGTGCTGGATGCGATCTACGAGCGGCTCCGTGCAGACCACCAGGAACTGATCATCTACCGGATCATCGACGATGATCAACACGCGGAATTCTTCGCCACGCTGCCGGCTCGGCGTAATGTCGACGCCCTGATCGTGGCCTCCTTCGCCTTGACTGCTGCGGAACATCAGCGGCTGCGCGACCTGTCGGTACCGCTTGTCTATCTCAACCAAAGGGTGCGAGGCGCCGCATCGGTGTCGATTGATGATCTGGCCGCTGCCCGTACGGGCACCCGGCACCTCATCGATCTCGGCCACCGCCGGATTGCCTTTGTCGGCACCTCCGAGCTAAGCGGCCTTCAGCACAGTGCCGCTGACCGGGTACACGGCTACCGTGCTGAGCTGGCCCGCGCGAGACTGGCAGCCGGCCGGAAACTGATCCTGTCGGCGCAATCAGATGCCGACGGAGAGGCGGTTGTCGGAGAGCTGCTGTCACGGCCCACTCAACCGACGGCTCTCGTTGTGAGCAGTGACGAGCTTGCATTGAGTGTCCTGGCGGCCCTCGGCAGGGCCGGCATCTATGCGCCAAGTGACATTTCGGTGATCGGCTTTGATGATCATGCAATGTCCGAACGATTCGGGCTGACGACCGTTGCTCAGCCCGCGACCGAACTGGGTCGAACCGCTGCCACGATGGCTCTCCGACTCGCCGCAGGTCGGCGGTTGCGCCCGAAAGCGATCACGCTGCCGACGCACCTAATACTGCGGCACACCACGGGACGCCCGCCAAAGCGCTAGATTTGGGATTTCGCCCACTAGCATGAATTCATGCAGCCGCCTGCAGTCTCGCAGTTTGGCCACCTGCCTCCTACTGAAGCCGTTGATTCAGACTCCGCAGACGACGCTGCCATCCGGGGCGCCAAGACAGTTCTGCGTAGCGCTATCCAATTTCGCCGCGACAGCCGTCCGGCGCAGCGGCGCACTGTGGATGATGCGGCTCGGCAACACCTTGTCGAGGAGGCACTGCTTTCCCGGATGCCGGATACGGTCGCGGCTTACCTTTCCTTCGGATCTGAGCCGGGGACGCTCCGGCTGATCGCCTGGCTAGCCGCGCACGACATTCGTATCCTCCTGCCGGTCCTGTCGCTGCCCAGCGAGGCGGGTTTGAGCAAGCCGGCGTGGGCGCCGTACGAGGGCCCCGATGCCCTTCGTACCGGCCAGTTCTCCATGCTGGAACCCACCAGTGAGCCTGTGCCCGCCGAACAGCTTCCTGAAGCGGAAATGATCATTTGCCCTGGCCTGGCGGCCAACCGGCAAGGTGACCGACTCGGTCGCGGCGGCGGATGGTATGACCGCGCCCTGCGCCATGCGTCGTCCAGTGCGCCAGTCTGGGTCCTGCTGAACGACGACGAGGTGCTCGAAACAATTCCGACGCACTCGTGGGACCGCCGAGTGGACGCGATCTTCACGCCCTCGCAGATGATCATGTGCGAGCCCCGGACCTGCTGACGCCTAACTTCTTTGCGGAAGCGCCCGAACCGGCCACCAGCGCCGATTGAGGTTTGTTTGCCCGCAGCTGCAGTAGGGCCTACCGAGGCGTCAGGGCCGCGCAGCGAGTCGCGCGTCGATGGCCCGCAGCACGTCATTGGCCGCGGCTTGCGCCGACCGCGTGCCATCGATCCGCAGGGTGATAGGGCGACGACCGTCTGAGTGGATGATCACCAGGCGGTTCTCCACCAGCTGTACGGCACTGATCTCGGCCCACGAGAGCACCCCGCGCCGAGCGCCGTCGAGGATGGTCAGACCGTCCGAACCGACGTACAGCACCCAGCGCAGACTCCGGTACGTGACCAGGGCCGCGAGGGCGACGCCCAGGCCGACTGCGGTCAGGACAATGCCAGCGGCAAGCACGAACGCTGGCAGGTGGAGGATTGCCCAGGCGACGACTGCTACCCAGCCCACCACTACGGACCCTGAGGCGATCAGAAGATTGCGGATGGGGGGCAGGACCGGCAACCGGAAGCGGTCGGCCGAGCGATCAGCCGGCGGCGGACCTGTCAACTATCCCTCCTCCGAAGACGGCGCTCATCTGTCATCGTTCGTTCCCAAACGGCGCTCAGCGCCAGCGGGAGACGACCACCGGCGCTGAACGAAGGGTC
>JBKPML010000119.1:0-6617 GCA_046732135.1 Actinomycetota bacterium | reverse complement strand
GATCGGGATCTTGGCCCAACCCGGCTTCGCTCTCCATCTGCTCATCAGCCACCAACACCAACAGGATCGAACGACTCCGCATTCGGTCGGGACCCAGTTAGACGAGGCGCCGGCCGAGGATCTGGCACGGGCTGAGCGCAGGCAGTTCAGAGCGGAGGCCACCGAGCACGCCGCTCCGGCAACCGAGCAGGCAGAAGAACCCCTGCCATGGCGGCCTTGGCTGCCACATGTCGACGCGGACCTTGACTGTGCAACTAACCGCTCCGCACTTGCAGTGTCCGTCGATGAGCCACCAGCCGATGAGTGGGAACTGCCGGTCGACCCGGCGCTAATGGACGAGCACCAAACCGTGCAGTTACAGGATTGCCACGGAGTGGACTATCGGCGGCTGCGGCCGACCGCCACCCTGCATGTTCACCTGACAGATCAGGCGCTGGGAGATGGCAGCGGGGTCGCCCGCCTCGGCGAAGCCGGCCCGGTCACCGTCGAGCAGATCCGCCGCTTCCTAGGCTCCAACCAGGCCGGCTATCAGATTCGGGTCCAGCCAGTCCTCGACCCCGCCCACCTGGCCCCTGTCGACGGTTACGAAATCCCGCTGCAAATGCGGGAAGCGGTGCTAACCCGAAATCCTGCCGACGTCTACCCCTATGGCACCAACACCAGCCGACGGATGGACCTCGACCACACCATGGCCTATGTCCCGATTGACCGCGGCGGCCCGCCGGGTCAGACGAGCCCGGCCAAACTGGGTCCGATTGACCGAACTCACCATCGCGACAAGACTCACGGCTTAGGGTGCCTGCGACAACCTGGCCCCGGTGTGTACCTGTACCGATCGCCCCATGGCTGGATCTTCCTCACCACGAACGCCGGCACGATCAACCTCGGCAACGGCGGGTACGCCCAACACATCTGGAAACACGCGGAATCTCCGACAGTCAGCGCCTAGAGCGGCCGGACAAGGGACTTCGACGGATTTTGCAACTGGGCGTCCGTGGCAGACTGTTCCTCGCTCGGGCAGCCCATCACGACTAGGAGGCAGGCTTGCTATGACGGCCCTTAGCCGTGGGCGGGATCAAGAGTTCGAGCCGGTCTATCACTACTACGGTCCGCATCGTGTTGGACTGCCGCCGCTCATCCCCTACTTCCGTGAGTTGTGGCATCGTAGGGCCTTTGCCGCGGAAATGAGCAAGGCCACCATGCGGGGCGCCAACACGACGACGTTCTTCGGTCAGGCGTGGCTCATCCTCAACCCTCTGCTCTTGGCGGGCGTCTACTACTTGTTGGTGACGATCATCCGCGGCCGTCACGAGCCTGCCTTGTTCCTTCACCTCACCCTTGGACTGTTCGCGTTCAATCTGGTCGGGACCTCGATCAACAACGGCGCGACTTCGGTGACAAATTCGGGCAGGCTCTTGATCAACATCGCCTTCCCGCGATTGCTCATGCCATTGGCAGCGGTCCGTACCGCCTTCTTCCGCTTCCTGCCCACCGTACCGGTCTACTTCTTCTTCCACATCATCTTTGCGCCCACTATGTGGCACCCCCGAATGATCTTGGCCTTGTACTTCCTCGGCACCTTGATCCTCTTCGCGATGGGCTTGGCGGCCTTCTTCGCCACCTTGCAGGTCTACTTCCGCGACACCTCGAACTTCCTGCCCTATTTCGTGCGGATCTGGATGTACCTCTCACCGGTGCTCTGGCTGCCCGAGATGGTCCTCCACATGCCCCGCTGGATTCTGACGCTGATTAAGCTCAATCCGTTGTACTCGATGCTTGGCGGCTATGCCGAGTTGCTGCAGGAAGGCAAGATCCCGCCGCTGTACATGTGGATCACCTCACTCGCCTGGGGCGTCGGGGTGGCGGCGATCGGCTTCCTGTTCTTCATGTCGAGGGAGCGTGAGTTCGCTGTCCGACTCAACTGAGACGGTACCGCCGCTAGCAGTTCGGGTGGAGGACCTCTCGATCACCTACCGGACGACGTTCGAGCGCAAGCCCACGCTGAAACAGGCGCTCGTACGGTTCGGCCGCGGCCAGCGCGCCATCAAAGAAGTAGAGGCGCTGCGCAATGTCAGCTTCGAGGTCTACACCGGCACCGCGATGGGCATCATCGGGGCCAACGGGGCAGGCAAATCGACCCTGATGCGGGCCATCGCCGGGATCCTGCCGCCGACATCCGGCAGCATCGAGGTCTGGGGAAGGGCCAGCACACTGCTCGCGTTGGGAGTCGGCTTCAACAAAAACCTCTCTGGCCGGGAGAACATCATCCTGGGCGGGCTTGCCGCAGGCCTTTCTCGGGATGAGGTCGAGGAGCAAGCCGCCGAGGTCGCGGACTGGACCGAGCTGGGAGATTTCATCGATATGCCGATGCACACCTACTCCTCCGGCATGTCCGCCCGAGTCAGTTTCTCGGTCGCCGTCCACATGAAGCCCGACATCTTGATGATCGACGAGGCCCTATCTACCGGTGACGCCCACTTCCGGGAGAAGGCCAACGCCAAGATGGCCG
This sequence comes from Actinomycetota bacterium, assembly GCA_046732135.1. GTDB lineage: Bacteria > Actinomycetota > Actinomycetes > Propionibacteriales > Propionibacteriaceae > Microlunatus. The sequence continues at coordinate 4,108 of JBKPML010000119.1, read as the reverse complement.
AGCTGCGCGACAGCGCACGCGCCATGTTCCTGGTCAGTCACGGCCTGAACGGCATCAAGGAAATGTGCACCGAGGCCATCTGGCTCGACCACGGAACCCTGATGATGCGCGGCGACCCGGAAGAGGTGGTGGACGCCTACATCAAGTTCACCAAGGTCAAGAAGAAAGGCTCAGCCATCGAGGACATGTGAGTCTTCGACGGGCTCAGGCCCGATCAGCCGGCAGCGAGCCGCCGCGCAAGAAAATCAGCGAGGTCACCGGACTCGCCGTCACGGCCACCCTTGCCGATCAAAAGTGGGGGTGCGCTGGGCTTGAGCTTCACACCTGTCAGCCGCTCCCGAAGCCCGCCTGGCACGGTCAGGATGTAGTAAGAGCCGTCCTCCCCGACCGCCAGACTCTTGTTCTTGCGTATGTACCAACCGGTCTTGTCTGTTTTGACGTTCTGACCGCTATATAGGGTGGCGCGCAATGGATGCGGCGCAATCCCCTTGGCTTTCGCGTCCGCGACAAAGCGATCGATCAGCACCTGAGCCTGCTTGGACTCCGCACGTTCCGAGCTCGCGGCCAACTCGGCCCGGCGGGCTGCCTCTTCCGCCCGGGACATGAATCGAGCCTAAGCCTTCTCCGGCTAGGCTTGACGAGCCATATGAGGAAGTATCCGCAAGGCTGACCGAGTGAGCTTCGTCCAGAGCCTCGGCCAGCTTTGGCGACACCGCTATTTCCGCCGGTTGCTGGCCGTCCGGATTGCGACTCAGTCAGCTGACGGCGTACTGCAGATCGCGCTCGCCTCGTACGTGCTGTTCTCCCCTGAGCGCCAGCCGGATGCCGCATCGGTGGCAACGGTTCTCGCCATCACGCTGCTGCCGTTCTCGATCTTGGGACCGTTCGTCGCGGTGGTGCTGGATCGATGGTCACGACGGCAGATCTTGGTGGTCACCGACCTGTCGAGGGCGACGCTCGCGCTCGGCCTTGCCGCTTTGGTGGCGACCGGTCTGCGCACCGCCGGGATCGAAAGCGCGTTCTACACCGTGGTTCTGATCGCGATGAGCCTCAACCGCTTCCTGCTGGCCGCCCTGTCGGCGTCTCTACCGCACACCATCGATCCGGGCGAGTACATGGTGGCCAACTCGGTAGTGCCGACAGTTGGCCCAGCCGGCGTCCTGGCCGGTGCGGCAGCTGCCACCGCCCTGCGTCTGGCGCTCGGCAGCGTGATGCCCGACTATTCAGCGAACGCGATCCTGTTCGCCGTTGCCGCAACTGGTTACGTGTTCAGCGTCGGGCTCGCCCTGCGGATCCCGCGGCATCAGTTGGGACCAGACGACGCGCCACCAGCGCGGATCAGGGATGTCGTAGCTGGGCTGGTGGCAGCGCTGCAGCACCTCAGAGAGCGCCGAGCAGCCGGGCTGGGTCTAATCACGATCGGTGCCCATCGAGTGGTCTACGGCATCGTCACAGTCGCGACCATCCTGGTCTTTCGCAATTACTTCCACAGCCTTGATCAGGTTGACGCGGCGATCGCCGATCTTGGCCTGATCGTCGTGATCACCGGCGCAGGCTTCGTGCTGGCCGCCGCCGTGACACCCCCGATGACAGCTCGGCTAGGCGTCCGGGCGTGGATCATCGCGTGCCTTGCCGCCTCCGCTGTTTTCCAGATGGTTCCCGGCGCCATCTATGCAAAGGTGCCGCTCTACATCGCCGCATTCCTGCTCGGGCTCACCGCGCAGAGCATCAAGATCTGCGTCGACACGCTGGTCCAGGCCCATGTCGACGACGAGGTCAAGGGACGCGTCTTCGTCATCTACGACATGATCTTCAACGTTGCATTGGTAGTCGCGGCATTCATTGGGGCGCTGATCTTGCCGACCAACGGGAAGTCCGTGCTGATCTTGATGGTCCTGGCCGGCTGTTACCTGGCCATTGCCGCCGCATTCACCTGGGCAAGTCGGAACCTAGACATGAACAAAGGAACCGAATCCCTCACCGCTTCTGCGAGGACCACCAGCTGAGAAGTTCGGAGCGGGCGCGGTCTTCGCCGAGCGGACCTTCCTCCATCCGGCGCTCGAGGAGGAACTTGTACGCGCGGCCCACCTCCGGGCCGGGCGGGATGCCGAGGATCTCCATGATCTGGTCACCGTTCAGATCCGGCCGGATGGCCTGAAGCTCCTCCTGCTCGGCAAGCTCGCCGATCCGGCGCTCCAGGTCGTCGTACGCTGCGCGCAGTCGCCGCGCCTTCGCGGTGTTACGCGTCGTGCAGTCGGCGCGGGTCAGGACATGCAGCCGCTCGAGCTGGCTGCCGGCGTCGCGGACGTACCGGCGTACCGCCGAGTCAGTCCAGGGCGCGTCACCCTCCATTCCGGCGGTGTAACCGTGAAACCGCAGATGCAGGAAGATCAGCTCGGCAACCGCCTCGACCTCGTCCTTGCTGAAGCGCAGCGCCGTCAGTCGCTTCCGAGCCAGCTTGGCCCCAACCACATCGTGATGATGGAAGGACACCTTGCCGCCCGGCTCGAACCGACGTGTCGCCGGCTTGCCGATGTCGTGCAGCAATGCGGCCAGCCGAACGATCAGATCCGGCCGGACCGGCAGCCGCCGCTCCAGCTCGATCGCCCGCTCCAGCACTGTCAAGCTGTGCTCGTAGACGTCCTTGTGCCGGTGATGCTCGTCGCGCTCCAGGCGCAGCGCCGGCAGCTCCGGCACCACCCGATCCGCCAGGCCGGTACTGACCAGCAGATCCAGCCCGATCCGCGGGTGGTCGGAGCGGATCATCCGCACCAGTTCGTCCCGTACGCGCTCAATGGAGACGATCGCCAGTCGATCGGCCATGGCGGCCATCCCAGCCACCACGTCGTCCGCCGGGCGAAAGCTCAGCTGTGCCGCAAACCGCGCTGCTCGCATCATCCGCAACGGGTCATCACTGAACGACACCTCGGGCCCCGATGGGGTCCGCAGCACGCCAGCGGACAGATCGGCCAGGCCGCCGTACGGATCCACGAATCGCTTGTCGGGCAGGGACACCGCCATCGCGTTCACAGTGAAGTCGCGGCGGGCAAGGTCACCTTCCACCGAATCTCCGAAGATCACCTCGGGCTTACGGCTGTGGTCAAGGTAGGCATCCGACCGGAACGTAGTGATCTCGATCACCCAGGTCGCACCGCTATCAGTGACCTTGCAGCCGACGGTGCCGTACTCCTTGCCGATGGTCCACACCGACCGGGAAAACCTCCGCAGCAGGGCCTCGATGTCATCCGGCCGCGCCGATGTGGTGAAATCCAGGTCGTGGCCAAGCCGGCCGAGCAATGCGTCTCGGACGCTGCCACCCACTAGAAACAGCGAATGTCCTGCTCTGGTGAACAGCGCGCCAAGCCGGTCGACAACCGGCGCGATCCTCATCAGCTGGCCCACTGCATTGGCCTGCACGTGGTTCAGCCCGGGCGTTGACACGCTCGTCTACCCTACCGGCGTCTATAGGATGGCCCGGTGCAGGGTGGGTGCCGGACGCTTCGTGTGTTCGCGGCAACAATCCTCCTGGCCGCCGGGATGTTGGGGGCGAGCGGCTCACGGACCCCTCCCGCCGAGGCCGCGGAACCGGAGGCCTTCGTCTCGATTGCGCTGACTTCAATCAATCCGGCGTTGCCAACCCCGAAAAGCACAGTCACGCTGACGGGGAAAGTGACCAATACAAGCGATCTGGAGCTGTTCAATCTGCAGGCGATCTTCTGGCGGGCGCCGGATGCTCCGATCCTCAACGCCGAAGAGCTCGGTCGGTCGCTCGATTGGCTGGCCAACGACCCCCTCGGCGCGCGGCTTGAGGACAACTATCAGAACATCCCCTCTGAGACGGATCGAACCCTCATGCCTGGCGAGTCGACCACCTTCACCCTGAAGGCGACCGTTCCCGAACTCGGATTCCCGCTGGCCGACAGTGTCTACTTGATCGGTGTCCATGTCCGCGGCCGGCTGACAAGCAGCGGTCCGGATATGACGCTGGGCCGGGCGAGGGTATTCCTTCCCATGCAAACCGAGCGGCCCGCCAATACATTGCAGATGACCTCGGTAGTGATCTTGAACTCGCGGCCGTCGCTGGTCCGCAAGTCGGAGTTCTCCGACG
>JBKPML010000118.1:0-16298 GCA_046732135.1 Actinomycetota bacterium | reverse complement strand
GCGTTGCGGCAGCAACGCCCCATACGCGACCACCGGGCAGCAGTCCGGTGCGATCTCCTTCAGCCGCGCGACGAAGTCATCGTCGCGCGCCCGCGCAGGTCTCAGTGTCTCCAGGCCGAGATCGGCGGCCCGCTCTGCAACGGGGCTGGGCGCCAACCTCTTCCCGCGCCCGCGCGGCGCATCGGGCCGCGTCACGACGGCGACGACCTCATGGCGGGAGTTGACCAAGGCGTCCAGCGACGGCACCGCCACGTCAGGCGTGCCGGCAAAGACGATCCGCACCGCAGGAGCCTACCGGTCCGGTGTCACGGCTACTCAAGGGTGACTGGATCGACGCGGATTCGAAGCGGGCCCTCACTCTTGCGAGCGCTCCGGATGGCGGCGGCTTCCTTGATAGCCCTGACCAGCACGACTCCATCTGGCCGCGGCGCCCGCAGGGTCAGCCGGCTGTAGCTCATCTCTTCGGCGGAGGGCGGTGGCAGATCGACCGGTCCCATCAACTCGGCCGTGGTAGGTAGCTGAACCAACTCGAGAAACTCCTCCAGCGCATTGCTGCGCCCGTCGACGGTCACCATCCGTACCGTCGGCGGGAAACGCGCCTCGGCTCGCTCCGCCAGCTCGCGCGCGGCAAATCCAGCTGGGTCGAGCCGGACCAATGCCTGCAGAGCCCTGGCCGAGCTTTCTCCAACGGCAATCACTGAGCCGCCGTCGACGCCGCAGCGGACCAGAGCGACAACATTCAGCCAGCGCCGCAGCGCCTCCTCGGCGGCTCGTAGGTCCGGGCGCAGCAAGAGCAGCTGGGTATCCAGCAGCACTGCGCCCGCGTAGCCATCTTCAGCTTGAGGTTCGGCCCCAGGCGTCGACACCACGATCGCCGGCAAGTGGGGCACATTCACCCGCGGCCTGCCACCCGAAACCTGTCGCACCGGTGTCTGGGGGAATGCTTTGCCGAGCTCCTCGGCTGTACGCTCGGCGCCTACGACCGGAGCGCGCATCCGGTGCGACTCGCAGATCGGGCATTCCCAGTCGATCTGGGGGCGCCCGCACCATGAACAGCTCGCCAGCGCGGTTCCGTCCGCCTCAGCGCCGGGCGACCCGATGCGCAGCGGACCGGCACAGAATCGGCAACGGGCCGGTTCACGGCAGTCCTGGCACACCAGTGCCAGAAGGTATCCGGCGCGAGGCACCTGGACCAGCACAGGGCCTTGCGGCAGGGCCGCTCTAATGAGTTCGAAAACCTCGTGCGGAAGTCGGGCCGCCCGAGCCAGGGGATCACGGGCCAAGGAGTAGTCCGAGTCAACGGCCACTCTCACTCGTGGCGCGTCGTGCCGCACAGCAGCGCGGTCCTGGCTGAGTTCGCGTAACCACCCGCGTTCCAGCCAGGCTTGGATCTCCGCGGTTCGGCCGTAGCTTGCGTATAGCGCGGCTGAGTGAGCTTCGGCGGCGCGGATGGCGAGCACATCCCGGGCATGCGGGTACGGTGCTCGCTGCTCGGCCAGCAGGTCGTCGCCGTCGTCCCAGAGCCCGATCAGTCCAAGGTTCCGAACCGGGGCGAAGGCCGCCGCCCTATTGCCAATCACGACTGCTATGTCGCCCCGCAGGGCAGCTAGGAAAGCGCGGTATCGAGCGGCCGGTCCCGCTTCGGAGACCAACACGGCAAATCCGTTGACTCCGAGTGCCTCGGCACATGCTGCCTGCAGCCGGTCAAGATCACGCATGTCCGGCACGACGAGCACCGCGCTCCGACCGCTGTCTACGCAAGCCCGGGCTGCAGCGGCAAAGCCGCGCGGCCAGTCCCCTCCCGGACCGGCGTAGGGCGTTACCTGCCACGCGGCTCGCGGACTGCCTCCGTGATGCAGGGCATCCAGATAGCCCTGGCCGGTCGGATACTCAGACAAGGGTCCACAGCTCGGATCAAATACCGGCAGCTCAGCGTGGGTTGCCACCCGAGCCGCTTGTTCGGTGGCGGCGTGCCGTGGCGGGATCGCAAGCCGCATCACATCGGCAAAGGTTCCCCCGTAATGATCGGCTACTTTCCGGATCAACCTGGCTATCTCCGGTGCAAGCACCGGCTCAGTCGAGATGATCTTGTGCAGCGGTGCGAGGTTACCCTCATGATCGGTCTGCTCGACGCGATCCAGGACGAATCCGTCCCGAAGCCTGCCGGCGAAACGTACTCGTACTCGGGTTCCCGGCACAGCCGTACAGTCCTGCTCAGCGGTGACGGCATAGTCGAATGGCCGGTCCAGATGGCTCAGCGAAACATCGACCGCCACCCTGGCAATCGGCAGATCTGGCTGCTCGCTCGGCACACCAGATGATAGGCAGCCCCTACCGACAGGCGTTGTTTCGCCGCTCGCGGCTGGCCTTTCGCCGGTCGCGCCGCCACCCGTCGCTCGACGCGCGTTCAGCCGCGAACCGCGGCCGCCAATTCGTCCGCGCGGTCCGTACGCTCCCAGGTGAAGTCGGCAAGCTCGCGCCCGAAGTGTCCATAGGCTGCGGTCTGAGCATAAATCGGCCGCTTCAGATCGAGATCGCGAATGATCGCCGCGGGGCGCAGGTCGAAGACATCCAGGACAGCTCCACGAATCTGGTCGGTTGGCACCGCCTCAGTCCCGAAGGTTTCGACATAGAAGCCGACCGGGTGTGCCTTCCCGATCGCATAGGCAACCTGAACCTCACAGCGGGCGGCCAGGCCGGAGGCGACCACGTTCTTGGCCACCCAACGCATGGCGTACGCCGCCGACCGGTCCACTTTGGAGGGGTCCTTACCAGAGAAGGCACCGCCGCCATGCCGCGCCATGCCGCCGTAGCTGTCGACGATGATCTTCCGCCCCGTCAGCCCGGCGTCGCCCATCGGACCACCGATCTCGAACCGGCCGGTCGGGTTGACCAGCAGCCTGTAGTCATCTGCGCCGATCTCGTAGCGTTCGAGCACCGGATCGACAACATGCTTGCGAACGTCCGGATTGAGCAGCGCTTCAAGGTCGATGTCCGCAGCGTGCTGGCTCGATACCACTATGGTGTCCAGCCGAACGGGCCGGTCGTGCTCGTATTCGACGGTGACCTGAGTCTTGCCGTCCGGCCGCAGATAGGGCATCGTGCCCTCTTTGCGGACGATCGAAAGCTGCTCGGCCAGCCGATGAGCGAGCTCAATGGGCATCGGCATCAGCGTCGGTGTCTCCTGGCAGGCAAAACCGAACATCAATCCCTGATCGCCCGCGCCCTGCTGGTCCAGGTCATCGTGCGCCGTACCGATCCGGCTCTCCAGAGCGGTGTCCACTCCCGCTGCAATATCCGGCGACTGCTGGCCGATGGCGATCGTGACACCGCAGGAGTTCCCGTCGAAGCCCTTGGTCGAGGAGTCGTAGCCGATGTCCACCACCTTGCGCCGGACGATACGCGGAATTTCGACGTAAGAGTCCGTTGTCACTTCGCCCGCGACGACGACCAGCCCGGTGGTCACCAGACACTCGACCGCGACCCGACTCTGCGGATCTTCGGCGATGAGTTCGTCGAGGACCGAGTCACTGATCTGGTCAGCGATCTTGTCCGGATGCCCCTCGGTTACCGACTCCGATGTGAAGTACCTACGCGTCATGGTCGTCCTCAGTTTCCTGTCGCCCTGCCCCAGGCGCGAACTTAGTGGCTCGACCGCAGGGTCAATGCTGCGTCCCAAATGTGATGCGCAAGTGTGTCCTTGCTCCCGGTTATCGGGCCCTGGACCCCATGCGCGCTCAACAGCGTTATCTCGCTGTTAGGTTGGCCGAAGACCCGGCCGGGGCCGACCTCGTTCAGGACCAACAGGTCGCAACCCTTCCGCCGCAACTTCGCCTTGCCGATGTCCAGCAGGCTCTCATCGTTGTTGGGCGTCTCGGCGGCAAAGCCAACCAGCACCTGCCGCTGGTCGGTACGTGCGACGACAAGGCCGGCCAGAACATCGACGGTTTGGGCCAACTCGAGCCGCAAGCTTGAATCGCCGGCTTTCTTGATCTTGGTGCTGCTCGCCGAGGCTGGCGTGAAGTCGGCGGGTGCCGCAGCCATCACGACGATGTCGGCATCCTTCGCGGCCACGGCCATCGCCTCGGCGAGATCGGCGGTGGAGGTGACGGGCTGAGCGGTTGTGTGCAGCGGCGGTGGCATTGCGACATTGGCGGCGACCAGCCGTACTGACGCGCCACGCAATGCAGCGGCCCTGGCGAGTGCCCATCCCATGAGTCCGGAGGAGGAGTTGCCAAGGAAACGTACCGGGTCGAGATGCTCCCGAGTTCCACCAGCGCTGACTGCAACCGTGAGGCCCGCCATGTCCTGCGCGGCAACTCGATCGACAACGGATGGCTCAGCTAAGAGGGTGGCGGCCACGGACAACAGCTCGGCCGGCTCTGGCAGCCGCCCTGGGCCTGAATCGGCGCCTGTTAGCCGGCCGGAGTCTGGATTGACGACGACCGAGCCACGGGACCGAAGCGTGGCGACATTGACTCGGGTGGCGGGGTGCAGCCACATCTCGGTGTGCATCGCGGGTGCATACATCACTGGGCAGCGCGCAGTCAGCAAGATATTGGTCAATAGGTCGTCGGCTCGCCCGCTGGCTGCTCGAGCCAGCAGGTCGGCGGTAGCTGGTGCCACGAGAACCAGGTCGGCCTCCTGACCGATCCTGACATGCGGGACGAGATGAACGTCGTCCCACACCCCGGTGTGAACTGGCTTGCCCGACAGGGCTTCCCAGGTGCTCCGTCCGACGAATTGAAGGCCGGCTTCGGTCGGCACGACCGTGACATCGTGGCTGTCCTCACGCAATCGGCGGACCAGCTCACAGGCCTTGTATGCCGCGATGCCACCGGCGACACCGAGGATGATCCGGCTCATCGGGCGCCGAAGCGGCTCATAGCGCGCGAGCGGGGTGCGGCAGGATCAGGCTGGCGGGTTGTACGACCGGTCCACGCCGTCCAGTTCGGAGTCTGAGTCGGGATCTACATCGCTGCACACCAGCTTGCCTGCATTGACCTCGCGCAAGGCGATGGACAAGGGCTTCTCCTGCACGGTCGTCTCGACCAGCGGGCCGACGTGATCGAGCAATCCCTCGCCAAGCTGGGAGTAATAGGCGTTGATCTGCCGGGCGCGCTTGGCCGCGAAGAGAACCAGCTTGTACTTCGAGTCGGAATGGGTCAGCAGGTCATCGATAGGAGGGTTGGTGATTCCCTCGGCAACGGCACGTTGTCCGGACAAAATGAAACCTTCGTTCGTCGGTAAGAGCTGGCGGGGAAGTGCAGGAGGACAGGCCAATACAGGCCTGCGCAAGTCACAGCCGTAGCAAGGCTACCAAGTCTTTGACTGTTTGACCTATTTCGCCGTTGACAATGACGTGGTCGAACTCGGTCTGGGCGGCCATCTCCGCCTTCGCCGTCTCCAATCGCCGCGTGCGCTGAGCCTCGGACTCGGTACCGCGTCCGACCAACCGCCGAATCAGCTCGTCCCACGACGGCGGGGCCAGGAAGACGAACCGTGCCTCGGGCAACGCCTCGCGCACTTGACGAGCACCTTGCAAGTCGATCTCGAGTAACGCGTTGCGTCCGGCTGCCAAGGCCTCCAAAACCGGTGCCTTGGGCGTACCGTACCGGTGCGTTCCGTGAACCACCGCCCACTCGAGCAGCTCGTTTTCGGCGATCAGCACATCGAACTTGGCGTCGGAGACGAACAGATAGTGCCTGCCGTTGATCTCTCCAGGTCGAGGCGGCCGGGTCGTCGCGGACACCGAAACGAAGACCTCGGGATGTTCTTGCCGAAGCCGCTCGACGACTGTGCCCTTGCCGACTGCCGTCGGCCCGGAGACCACAGTGAGCCTCGGGGAGGTCACGACCTCCTCGAGGGCGCGGACGGGCGTTGCCCAAACTCGGCGATAAGTGCGGCGGTCTGATGTTTACCCAGTCCCCGAAGGCGCCTGTTTGCCGCGATGTCCAGCCGCTCCATGACACGTGCTGCGCGTACGCCGCCAACGCGCGGCAGCGCCTTAAGAATGTCGATCACCTTGGCATGCGCGAGAACCTCGTCGTCCTCGGCCTGCGCCAGCACGTCGGCAAGGCTCCGGTTTCCGGCGCGTAGTTCGTTCTTGATCTCGGCTCGCCGTCGCCGCGCTTCCGTGGCAGCAGTCCTGGCTTGGGAACGCTGCTCGTCGCTCAAGGGGGGAATCGTCACGGCTCGGGTCCTAACCTACACAGGGATCTCCTACCTGTACCGGATCAAGCTTGGGCAACTGACCGGACCCGGTGCGAAAAGAACTTACCCCACGGCTAGCACGGTTGCCATCTCCCCCAGCGCGCGGCGCGCCGCCGCCTGAAGCCGATTCGCGGTGGGTCCGGCGGCCATCACCTCACGGCTCATTGCTGGCACTAAGTGCGCTCGAGCTGCACCGAAAATTCGGCCGAGATCGTCCGCCGTCGCCCCCTGTGCGCCCAGGCCGGGGGAAAGGATCGATCCACTGAACCGGTCGAAGTCAGGATATGGGGCAGGGATCGTCGCGCCCACCACCACCCCGACCGAACCCAACCGATGTCCTGCGTTCCGGCTGGCTGCCTCGTCAATGATCAACTGACCGACTGTACGGCCGTCCGGTGTGGTGGCGTGCTGGATCTGTGGGCCTTCCGGATTGCTGGTCAGGGACAGGACGTAAACACCTCGTCCGTTCTCCAAGGCAAGACCGATTGTCCCGTCCAGGGACCCGAATCCCAGGTACGGACTGAGTGTGATTGCATCCGCGACAAGGGGCGATCCGTCGGCAAGATACGCCGCGGCATAGGCCTCCATCGTCGAAGAGATGTCACCGCGTTTGACATCGAGCACCGAAAGGGCGCCGCTCCCGGCAATGTCGGCGAGAGTCCGTTCGAGCGCCGCAATGCCAGCCGAGCCGTGTGCCTCGAAGAAGGCCGATTGCGGCTTGAACATGGGCACCAAGTCGCCAAGCGCATCAACCATGCCGCGAGCGCAGCGCTCCAGCCCCGTCGCGTTCGGCGGCAGATGCCAGGACGCGAGGATTGCCGGATGGGGGTCGATGCCGACGCAGAGTCGACCGCGCGCTGCCAGCACATCCGCGAGCCGGTCACCGTAGCTGATCATGTGTGCACGTCCGCGGCGGGCGAGCCCAGCTGGTTCAACTGAGTGATCAAGCTCGGGCCTCGGTAGATATAGCCGGTATAAACCTGCAGCAGCCGGGCCCCGGCATCGAGCATCGCCTGGCCATCGTCGCGGGTCAGGATTCCTCCCACGCCGATGATCGGCAGCGAGCTTCGGGCCGCTAGGAAGGCGACGACATGCCGGGAACGGCGCGCCAGCGGTGCGCCCGACAGACCGCCGGATTCGATCGCTTTCTGCTGGTCTGCCGGATCCACGCCATCACGGGAAAGTGTGGTGTTGGTGGCGATCAAACCCTCCGCGCCGGCATCGATGCACACACCGAGGGCTTCCTCGAGTGCCTGGTCGGTCAGGTCCGGCGATAGCTTCACGAAGATCGGGACCGGCGGCCGACCGGCGGCGAGCCGCCAGGCCTCGCTCACCAGTGCGTTGAGCAACTCACGCAGCGTATCGGCCTCTTGCAGCGCGCGAAGGCCCGGAGTGTTCGGGCTCGATACATTGATCGCGAGGTAATCGGCGTACGGGGCGAGCAGCCGCAGCGATGTCAGATAGTCATCGACCACCTCGGCCAGCGGCGTGACCTTGGACTTGCCGATGGAGATGCCGAGCGGAACGCCAACTGCCAAGTTGCCGCGTACAACACCTGCACTGGCCAACCGCTCCGCAAGCGCTCGCGCACCCGCGTTGTTGAAACCCATCCGGTTGATCAACGCCGAACTCGCTCGGAGCCGGAACAACCGCGGCCGGTCATTGCCAGGCTGGGCGCGCGCTGTCACCGTGCCGAGTTCGGCGTGACCGAAGCCCAGAGCACCCCAGGCTCGGACGGCGGCGCCATCCTTGTCCAAGCCGGCGGCCAGCCCGACCAATCCCGGAAACTGGATACCCGCCACCTCGACCGGAGTGCGATGTCGAGCACATAGTGTGGCCGCCGCGGCCAGCGCCGGCTTGGTTTCGCCGAGCTTGGCGATCAGGGCCACAGTGCGCTCATGGATCCGCTCCGGATCGCCGCCGTACGCCCGGAACAAGACTGGTCGCAGTACCCGCCGGTAGGCCGTGTCAATGATCAATTGCCTCTGACCACGACTGGAGCGAACGGACGCCGAGGTTTCCGGCACGGATGGCCTCGATGCCCTGCACCGCCGCAGCCAATCCCGGCACGGTCGTGATGCATGGGACGTTTCGCAGCACGGCGGCCGTCCGGATCTCGTATCCGTCGAAGCGGGGGCTGCCATCGGAGCTCAGCCCATGCGGCGTGTTGAAGATCAAATCAACCTCACCGTCCAAGATCGCCTGTACCACGGTCTTTTCCCCATCGGGCCCAGGACCCTGGCTGAACTTGCGGACCGGACGGACCTTGACGCCATGCCGTCGCAGCATCGAGGCGGTGCCTGCTGTAGCCAGGATTTCGAAGCCAAGATCAGCAAGTCGCTTCACCGGAAAGATCACGAAGCGCTTGTCCCGGTTGGCTACCGAAATGAAGACGGTTCCCCTGGTGGGCAGCGGGCCGAAACTGGCTACTTGGCTCTTGGCGAAGGCCGTGCCAAATCCGACGTCCAACCCCATGACCTCGCCGGTCGACTTCATCTCAGGTCCTAGGATTGTGTCGACCGATATTCCATCGACGGTGCGGAACCGATTGAACGGCATCACCGCTTCCTTTACCGCAATGGGCGCGGAACTGTCTTCACTGAATCCGTCGCCCTCGCTGCGCAGCAGTCCTTCGGCGCGAAGCTCGGCGATGGTCGCACCCAGCATTAGCCGGGACGCGGCCTTCGCGAGCGGTGTCGCGGTGGCTTTCGAGACGAACGGAACTGTGCGGGATGCCCGTGGGTTTGCCTCGAGGACGTAGAGCGTGTCCCCCGCCATCGCGAACTGAATGTTGATCAGGCCACAGACTCCTACGCCGCGCGCTATTGCCTCGGTGGAGCTGCGAATGCGGTCGATCACCTCGGCGCCAAGGGTGATCGGTGGCAACGCACATGCTGAATCGCCGGAATGGATACCGGCTTCCTCGATATGTTCCATCACGCCGCCGAGGTAGAGCTCGGTGCGGTCATAGAGGGCGTCGACGTCGATCTCGACTGCGTCGTCAAGGAATCGATCAACCAGCACCGGGTGTGCGGGCGAGACCTCCGTCGCTCGGCTGATGTAGGACGACAGAGTGGATTCGTCGTAGACGATCTCCATCCCACGCCCACCAAGCACGTAGGACGGCCGGACGAGCACGGGATAGCCGATTTCGTCCGCGATGCCTTTGGCATCCTCGAACGAGCGCGCCAGGCCGTACTTTGGAGCGGGCAGTTGTTCAGCGGCCAGCACCTCGCCGAAGGCTCCCCGGTCCTCCGCGAGGTGGATGGCCTCCGGGCTGGTGCCCACGATCGGCACTCCAGCATCCTTGAGCGCTTGGGCCAACCGGAGCGGAGTCTGCCCGCCGAGCTGGACGATCACCCCGGCGACCGGTCCGGCCGCCTGCTCGGCGTGCACGACTTCCAGCACGTCCTCCAGGGTCAGGGGCTCGAAGTACAGCCGATCGGCGGTGTCGTAGTCGGTGGACACGGTCTCGGGATTGCAGTTGACCATGATCGTTTCATAGCCGACGGCCGACAGCGACATTGCGGCGTGGACGCACGAGTAGTCGAACTCGATGCCCTGACCGATCCGGTTGGGTCCGCTGCCCAAGATCACGACGGCTGGCTTGCTGCGAGGCTCGACCTCAGTCTCAAGATCATAAGAGCTGTAGTGGTAGGGGGTACGGGCGGCGAATTCAGCGGCGCAGGTGTCCACCGTCTTGTAGATCGGGCGTACGCCGAGCGCCCACCGCACGCCGCGGACGACTTCCTCATTGAGGTGGCGGATGCCGGCGATCTGCGCATCGGAGAAGCCATGTCGCTTGGCGAGTCCGAGCAGATCGGCGGTAAGCTCCGGCGCAGTCTTGATCGTTTCGGCCACCTCGAGCAGCAGCACCAACTGGTCGAGAAACCACGGATCGATCTTCGTCGCCTCGTGTACCGCTTCCGCACTGGCACCCGCACGCAGCGCCCGCATGATCACACCGAGCCGGCCATCGTGCGGCCGTGCTGCCCGATCCAAAAGCGACTCGGCTGACTCGGTTATCTCAGCAGTGAAGTCGAACGGGGCTTTTGGATCTTCCAGGCTGCGTAGGGCCTTGCCCAGCGCCTCGGTGAAGTTGCGGCCGATTGCCATGGCCTCGCCAACACTCTTCATGTGGGTCGTCAGAGTCGTGTCGGCCGCCGGAAACTTCTCGAAGGCGAACCGCGGCACCTTGACCACGACGTAGTCCAGCGTCGGTTCAAAGCTGGCCGGCGTCTCCCGGGTGATGTCGTTGGGGATCTCATCAAGGGTGTAGCCTATGGCGACCTTGGCGGCAATCTTGGCGATCGGGAACCCGGTGGCCTTGGATGCGAGCGCGGATGACCGGGATACCCGCGGATTCATTTCGATCACGATCATCCGGCCGTCGACCGGATTGACCGCGAACTGGATGTTGCAACCCCCTGTGTCCACACCGACGGCGCGGATGATGCCGATCGCTACATCGCGCATCCGCTGGTATTCGCGGTCTGTCAGTGTCATGGCTGGGGCGACGGTAATCGAGTCGCCGGTGTGAACTCCCATCGGATCGAGGTTCTCGATCGAGCAGACGATCACCACGTTGTCGGCGCGGTCTCGCATGACCTCGAGCTCGTACTCCTTCCAGCCCAAGATCGATTCCTCGATCAGCACTTCTGTGGTCGGGCTGGCGACGAGGCCCGCGCCCGCCATCCGGCGAAGATCAGCTTCGTCATAAGCGAAACCAGAACCGGCCCCGCCCATGGTGAAGCTCGGCCGCACCACCAGCGGATAGCCAAGATCATTGGCCGCGTCGAGTGCCTCGTCGAGCGAATGACAGATCCGGCTTCGGGCAACCTGGGCGGGGCCGCCCTCGATCCCGGTCAGCCCTTCAACCACCCTCTTGAATTGTTCGCGGTTTTCGCCGCGTTGGATGGCCTCGATGGAGGCGCCGATGAGCTCTACGCCATAGCGTTCCAGGGCTCCGCCCTCATGCAACGCGACGGCCGTGTTGAGGGCCGTCTGCCCGCCAAGGGTTGCCAACAACGCATCCGGGCGCTCGAGCGCGATGACCTGCTCCACGAACTCAGCGGTGATCGGCTCGACATACGTTGCGTCGGCGAACTCCGGATCGGTCATGATCGTCGCCGGGTTGGAATTGACCAAGATCACTCGGAATCCTTCGGCCTTGAGCACCCGACAGGCCTGCGTCCCCGAATAGTCGAACTCACAGGCCTGGCCAATGACGATCGGTCCCGAGCCGATCACCAAAATGGACTGGATGTCGGTTCTCCGGGGCATTACGAGACCCGGCTCTTCATCACGTCCACGAACCGATCGAACAGGTACCCGGCGTCGTGAGGGCCGGCGGCCGCCTCCGGATGGTACTGAACCGAGAAGCCGAGCACTTGGCCGGTGTCGTCGCGCAACTCGAGGCCCTCGATCACCTGATCATTGAGTCCGACATGGCTGACCCGAGCCAGGCCGTACGGGGTCGGCGTATCGACATCGTGCGGCGCATCGACGGCGAAGCCGTGATTGTGGGCGGTGACCTCGACCTTTCGAGTGCGAAGGTCCATCACCGGCTGGTTGATGCCGCGATGACCGTAGCCCAGCTTGTACGTTCCGAATCCGAGCGCGCGCCCGAACAGCTGGTTGCCGAAGCAAATGCCGAAGAATGGAATTTTCGCCTCCAGGACCTCCCGCAGCAGCGCAATTTGACCGGTTGCCGCGGCTGGATCCCCAGGGCCGTTCGAGAAGAAGATCCCGTCCGGCTGGATCGCCTCGATCTGGGCGAACGTAGCCGTGGACGGCAGGACGTGAACCTCGATGCCCCGCTCCGCCATGCGTGTCGGTGTCCGCTTCTTGATTCCCAGGTCAACCGCAACGACCCGGAAGCGCCGGTCACCGATCGGCGCGACGACGTACGGTTCCTCAGTCGAGACCTGGTCGGCCAGGTGCGCTCCGCTCATTACGGGGGCTGCCTGGACCCGCTCGAGCAGCGCCTGAGGTTGGTTCTCGACGCTGGAGATGCCAACCCGCATCGCGCCGCGCTCTCGCAGATGGCGGGTAAGTGCACGGGTATCGACGTCACACATTCCGACGATGCCTTGCCGTCGCAGCTCGGAGTCCAGGCTGCGCCGGGAGCGCCAATTCGAGGGCACTCGGGTCAGATCGCGGATGACGTAGCCGGCCACCCAGATCCGACCGGATTCATCGTCCTCGTCATTCCAGCCCGTATTGCCGATGTGCGGAGCCGTCGCGATCACCACCTGCCTGTGGTAGCTCGGATCGGTCAGCGTCTCCTGATAACCCGTCATCGCGGTCGCGAAAACAGCCTCGCCGAGGGACTCACCGATCGCACCAAATGCTCGACCGGCAAACGTGCGGCCGTCCTCGAGAACCAACATCGCTGATCGGGTGTCACCACGACCGGTCTGCGGGGGCGCGCTCGAATGGGCTGCGAGCATGACCGTCCTTTCCTGCCTCACTGGACAGGTCTTAAAGGGTGGCTGATCGGGAGGAAGGTTACCACCGTCAAGGCATCACCAGCGCCAGTCGACGCGGCGGGGCACGACGCTGGAGGGTTTCTGGACATCCCACCCAAGTCGCGGGCCAATTCAATAGCCTAAGCCGGTCGGTTTCCTCAGGAGCAGCCCATGCAGGCAAGGCAGCGCGTGTTCTCCGCCGCGGGCATAGCCATGACCGCAACCTTCGTCGGCGTGATTGCGGCGATGGGTGCAGTACCGGCGTTCATGGTGCCCGGCGCGAGTGTCCCCATCACGATCCAGTCGATGGGCGTCATGCTGGCGGGCTCGATCCTGGGGGGCTGGCGAGGGGCTGCCGCAGTGACGATCTTTCTGATCTTGGTGGCGCTTGGACTTCCGCTGCTGTCCGGTGGACGCGGCGGCCTCGGTGTGTTCTTCGGCCCGAGCGTGGGCTTTCTGATCGGCTTCCCGGTCGCTGCATTCGTGATCGGTTGGCTCTCCGAACGGCTTAGCGCGCCGCACTCGCTGCCGCGGTGCATCGCGGTGAACATTCTGGGCGGGATTGTGGTCCTGTATGCCTTCGGCACCGTGGGCGTCGCCTTGGTCACGCACATCTCGCTGACGGCGGCACTGCTCGCCAACTGGGTTTTCCTGCCCGGTGATCTCGTCAAGGCGGTCATGGCGGCCGTGATCGCGCGGGGCGTGCACCAAGCACTGCCCGGGCTGTTGCCGGACCGGCAAGAACATGAACCCGCGGCCGTCGCGGCGTGATAGCTGGAGCCACCCAACTGCGCTGACAGATTGCGCGGATCCGGTTGCTGCGCTGCTGGCTGCACATCGCGCCGGCGGGCTCGTTTCCCTTCGCACATCCGGAACCACAAGCCAGCGGCGAACCGTGATCCGCACGGCGGCGTCGTGGGTCGACAGCTTTCCCGTTGTCGCGGACCTGATCAGCCTGCGATCCGACAGCCGGGCGTGGATCCCCGGCCCACTTGCGGCAACCATGAATCTTTACGCCGCTGCGCTTGTCACCCATCTCGGAGCGGCGGTCGTGGGCCAGGTCGGCACCGCTAGCCATGCCTTCCTCACCCCGGCTGGATTGATCGACCTCCTCGGGCTGAGCGCACCGGCTGACCTCCGGATCGTCGTCGCCGGTGATCGGCTGAGCCCAAAGGTCGCCGACCGCGCTGAGGAACGTGGCTGGCGAGTGAGTCACTACTACGGTGCCGCGCAGCTATCCTTCGTCGCCTGGGGCCGGGATGCCGCAGACCTGCGGCCGTTCCCGAGGGTCCGGGCCAAGGCCCGTGGCAGTGAGCTGTGGATTAGCTCACCTTGGCTCTGTGAAGGGGAAGTGCTCTTCCCGGGCATGCCACCTTCGATGGCTGTTGAGCATGACATCGAAGGGCGTCGCTGGGTATGCGTCGGTGATCAAGGCGAGCTGACGACGGACGGTCGGATCATAGTCACCGGGCGGAGGAATGCGATTGTCGTAGGCGGCACGACCGTTCTAATCGGCGACATTGAGGCCGCGCTTCACGATGCCGCCTCTGGAGACGTCTATGTTGTTGCGCTGCCGCACGATCGGCTCGGATCGGTGATGGCCGGCGTCTGCACCGATGCGGATGACCTGGTCACACTGCGGCACCACGCCCGTACGGTGCTGGACAGAGCTCACCGACCAGTGCGCTGGGTGCATGTTCCGATACTTCCTGTGACTGCCGCCGGAAAGGTGGACCGCAACGCGTTGGCGGCTCTGGCGAGGAGGGCCTGATGCCTGTCATCGTCGCGGCACGCCGGACACCGATCGGCACGGCCGGCCACGGGCTGGCGAACCTGGTGGCCGCAGATCTCGCCGCTGCGACCCTGGGGGCGGTGGCCAAAGACCTTGCCGGGCTGGGCCTGACCAACGACCCAGTCGAGGTGGTTCTGGGCAATTGCATGGGCCCCGGCGGCAACATTGCGCGGGTGGCTGCCCTGCAGGCAGGCCTGCCCACAACCGTCCCTGGGATCACTGTCGACCGACAGTGCGGCAGTGGGCTTGCCGCCGTCGAAGTGGGCGCTGCCCTGCTAACGACTCATCCGAGCCGAGATGCCCTCGTGCTGGCGGGAGGCGTGGAGTCCGCCTCCACCGCACCATGGCGCTTCTGGCCGCCCGTCGGGGCCACCGCGCCGCAACGCTATGACCGGGCACCCTTCGCACCCGAGGAACTTGGCGATCCGGAGATGGGCGAAGCCGCGGACCTGGTGGCCTACGAGGCTGGGATCAGCCGGGAGAGGCAGGACACATACGCGGTCCGATCGCACGACCGCGCCGTGACTGCCATTCGGGCTGGAGCATTCGACACGGAGCTGGTGCCGCTTGCCGACCTGGCCGCCGACGAGCGGCCTCGGGCGCAACTCACCGCCGAACGACTTGCCCGATTCAAGCCGATTTTCCGACCCGACGGCACGGTGACCGCCGGCAATTCCTGTGGGATAAGCGACGGTGCTGCAGTCCTCGCCCTGATCGGCGAGGAGCACCGAAAGCACCTGGGCCTGCCCGCCTTGCGCATCCTGGCAACCGCGACCGCCGGTGTGGATCCGCAGCGACCCGGGCTGGGCCTGGTGCCAGCAGTACGGCA
Source organism: Actinomycetota bacterium (assembly GCA_046732135.1). Lineage (GTDB taxonomy): Bacteria > Actinomycetota > Actinomycetes > Propionibacteriales > Propionibacteriaceae > Microlunatus. Next base: position 994 of record JBKPML010000118.1, on the reverse strand, counting down.
GGCTCTGGCGGTTGCCGGCCTGCAGCTCACCCAGATCGATGCCGTTGAGTTCAATGAGGCGTTCGCGGGGCAAGTGCTTGCCTGCGCGGACCGACTGGAACTCAGTGCGGACCGCATCTGCCGAGAGGGCGGCGCCCTCGCGCTCGGCCATCCGTGGGGGGCCTCGGGCGCCGTGCTGCTCGTTCGGCTGTTCAGTCAGCTCGTACGAGCCGGCGCTGGTCGTTACGGGGTCGCCGGGATCGCGATCGGCGGCGGCCAAGGTGTCGCCATGGTGGTGGAAGCATGCCAGTGATCGAAGTGATCGACGTATCTCACGGCTATCCCGCCGGCACTGGCCGTCGCCAGGTTCTCACCGACATCTCCGTCGAGCTCTCCGATCGCCGGATCGGCGTCATTGGCGCCAACGGATCCGGCAAGTCCACGTTCGCAAGACTGCTCAATGGCCTGGTGCTGCCGGACTCGGGCCAGGTTCGCGTTGGTGGCCATGACACGCGCCATGACGGTCGGGCGGTGCGGCGGCTGGCTGGATTCTGCTTCACCGACCCCGACGCGCAGATCGTCATGCCGACGGTGCGAGAGGACATTGGCTTCGGGCTGCGCCGACGCGGCCTTTCGCCGGAGGAGCTGGCTGCCCGGGTTGACCGCGCGCTGACTGATTTCGGACTGACCGACCACGCCGACCACCCGGCGCATCTGCTGTCAGGCGGCCAGAAGCAGCTGCTGGCCCTGGCCGCGGTGCTGGTCACCGAGCCGGCGTTACTGATCATGGACGAGCCGACCACGTTACTCGACTTGCGCAATGCGGACGCGGTCGGCCGGATCGTCGCCGAACTTCCGCAGCAGGTGATTCTGCTCACTCATCACCTGGAATTGCTAGACGGTTTCGACCGAGTGCTGGTCCTTGATGCGGGACGGCTGATCTGTGACGATCTGCCTGCCGCGGCCAGCGAGTTCTACCGGCAGCGGGTGCAATGAGCTTCACGACCTACATCCC
>JBKPML010000117.1:0-35294 GCA_046732135.1 Actinomycetota bacterium | reverse complement strand
CTGCTCAAGACCAGCAACATCCGCGGCACGGTGCACACCAGCACAAGGGAACATTTTGCCCTGCTCGACGCGATCGCGCGGCGCACTCGTGCGGCACAGCTCCGGAAGCAGCTCAAGTTGGATCAGGTATCCCCCGAGCAGCTTGTCGCCGAGGCCGAGGACTTCACGTCGGCGGAATGGCGGGCCCGCGCCGACATCGTTGCCCACCTCCGTGCATGGCTTGCTCTGCACGAATCACCGGCGAGCGCATCGATGATCGGCAACACCCTTTCGGAAGGCCTGTTGTGGGGCCATAGCGGACTCATTCGCCGACCGCGGGACGACCGCTGGGAGAAGCGCACCGACACCTTCCATCAGCGGGCGCGCAGTGTGGTCCCCGAGTTGGGCGAGCATGAGTTCGACTCCGCCCTCCAGGAGCTCATCCGGGTTCATCTCGGCTCGTACGGCCCCGCAACGCGTGACGACCTCGCATACTTTTTCGCAACCAACCTCGGTACGGTCGACGAGGCCGTACGAAGACTGGGTGAGGAGGTTCTGCGACTTCCCGGGCCGGATCATGACGACTACCTCGATCTGGCCGAACCGCCTCGCGGAGGCCAAGCCGACCTCGGGCTTCGGATGCTCCCGGAGTTCGACGGCCTGCTCGTCGGGTATGCCGGTAAGAACCGCTTCCGCTTCCTGGAGAAGCAGCAGCTGCCGGCAATCTGGGCCAAGGTCAACGGACTCCTTTCACCGATCGTCCTGTACGGCGGTCGGATTGTCGCGAGCTGGAAGACTTTGACTCGGGCTAGCCGGACCGACATCGAGGTTCGGATGCTGGATCCGCATCCGCGGCTAGCCGATGATCTGTTCACCGATGCAATTGCCGCCACTGAGATCGCTCTTGATCTCAAGGTCGGCCGCCTGGAAGTCATTGCCGCTTGATCACGCTGTCCGACTCTCGGCGGCCGGTCGGCGGCCGCCACCCTTCTGGCGCTGCTCGCGCTGGCCACGAGCGAGTTCAGTTGCCAGCGCATCGAGTGGCTGCTCCCAGCTGCGGCGAAACCGATCAAGCCATTGATCAATCTCGGCCAGGGCAATCGGATTCAGGGCATAGATCCGGCGGACCCCTTCGGAGCGAACAAGCACTACGCCGTGATCACGCAACACGCGCAGGTGCTGTGAGGTACCCGGCTGCGAGATGCCAAACTCACCCTGCACACTCTGACCCAATCTCCCGGCAGGTTGCTCTCCGTCTGCCAGCAGCTCGGCCATCCGGCGACGGACTGGATCAGCCAGGGCCTCGAATGCGCCCATGTTGTGACTTCTAACCAGCGTTGTCGGAATCGGGCATCCCGGTATAGGCGGCCGTCGCTCGACCCGCAGCCGCCTGCGCAGCAGCTGGATCCTCACCCCCGGCGATGTTCGCCTTTGCCCACTCGCGGCTGCTCGACGTCAAGAACTCGATACCGTCAGCTGATCCCATCCAGGCCTGTGCGGCTGCAGGATCGACCGCTGCCCGCGTGTCGAGATGACTGCCTAGGCCGTAAAGAACCAAGTCCCAACCGAGACCGACGGCGCCGGGACCGAACTCAGCCCATCGATCGTCGACGTAGGCGGTGTGCTGCAGTTCCAGTGTCGTGCCGTCCGGCGCCTTGGAGAGCCGCAGCTCCAACCACGTGACCTCTCCCTGGAACTCCCAGGTCACGGCCAACAGTGACGGCGCCTCACAACGCTCAATAACCCCACCCGCGTTGCCTTCCAACTGATATCGGCCACCCAACCGCATGTCGCCGGTCACCGGCAGAAACCACCGTGGGAGCCGCTCGCGATTTGTGCATGCGTCCCAGACATCATCGATGTCAGCTGCATACGTTCGCCGTGCCTGGACGGACTTGGCGGGTCTGCCATCGCGCTCAACCGACGCTACTTGGCGCGTCACGGCACCGACCAACTGCGTTACCTCCGTCATTTGTCGCCTCCTTTATAAGGTGTTGCTTATATTAGCAGTGGCGAATGTATTAGGTCAAATCGTCCGCCGATCCGTGCCTCGCTAGGCTGACCCGGCAACAGAGTGGAGGCGCTTATGGCCTGGCTGGTGACTGGTGGTGCGGGCTACATCGGTTCCCACATCGTGCGAGCCTTCACCAACGACCGCATTCAGGCGGTCGTGATAGATGACCTTTCCAGCGGCCACCGGGAATTCGTTTCGGACGGCATCCCGTTTTACCAAGGCAGCATCCTGCAGCGTGACCTCCTCGACGCGATCTGCGAGGAACACGAAATCGCTGGTGTTGTGCACTTGGCTGGGTTCAAGTACGCCGGAGTGTCAGTCAGCCGACCACTCCATACCTACAGCCAGAACGTGACCGGAATGATCACGTTGCTGGAGTCGATGGCGGCACACGGGGTCGACAAGGTCGTTTTCTCCTCCAGTGCGGCTGTCTACGGCACACCGGAGACGGCCATTGTGACCGAGGAAAGCCCGACCCGGCCCGAGTCACCGTACGGAGAGTCCAAGCTGGTCGGTGAGTGGCTGCTGCTGGGTCAAGCCCGGGCCACGGCCAAAACAGATGCACCCTTACGTCACACATCGCTGCGCTACTTCAATGTGGTTGGTTCCGGCTATCCAGACCTATACGACACAAGTCCGCACAACCTCTTTCCAGTAGTCTTCGAGGCGCTCATCGCGGGCAAGACGCCGCATATCAATGGCGACAGCTTCCCGACGCCGGACGGCACCTGCATCCGCGACTACGTCCATGTCTCCGACTTGGCCATCTCGCATGTGGTCGCCGCCGAGGCTCTCGAGCGAGAGCGACCGCTTGAGCCCGTTTACAACCTTGGGAGCGGGAGCGGACTTTCGGTACGGGAAGTCATGGAGGCCGTTGCCCGCGCCACCGGTATCGACTTCACTCCGGAGATAAGACCGCCTAGAGCTGGGGATCCGGCTCGAATTGTGGCCAGCGGCGAGCTAGCCGCCCGAGACCTGAACTGGCAGATGCGGCACACGGTTGACGACATGGTGGCCTCCAGCTGGGCGGCCCGGAAGGCTGCGGGCAGTCCAGCAAAGCCCTGATTTGCCGAGAGAAACCTCTCTGTCACATTCGCCCGTCAACTGTCACGTCGGTGTAACGTCACGCCGCTTTTGCGCAACACAGACAAAGCAGAGTTCTTCCTGACCGAGCGCGTCTCTGGATCCAGCCGCGCCCCGGCCAACGACAACTGTCCACTCTTTTCACCGAAAGAAGCGACATGACCTTACTCGAACTCGATACAGGCAACACTGCCTGGATCCTGACCGCTTCGGCGCTGGTGTTACTGATGACACCAGGCCTGGCGCTCTTCTATGGCGGCATGGTGCGCGCCAAGAGCGTCCTCAACATGATGATGATGAGCTTCGGGGCTCTCGCGCTCATCTCTGTCGTCTGGGTTCTCTACGGCTACTCGATGTCGTTCGGCGACGACATCGGCGCTGGCCTACTCGGCGATCCATTCCAATACCTGGGTCTCAAGGGCCTGATGGAAGACACTGACGCGAGCCTGCCGGCCATGGCATTCGTGGCGTTCCAGGCGGTCTTCGCAATTATCACCGTCGCCCTGATCTCTGGGGCGATCGCCGATCGTGCCAAGTTCGGCACCTGGCTGCTCTTCGCAGGCATCTGGGCAACCCTCGTGTACTTTCCCATCGCCCACTGGGTGTTCGACTTCAGCGTGACCGATGACTCCGGTGCGGTTACCCACGTCGGCGGCTGGATCGCCAATAACCTCGAGGCGATCGACTTCGCCGGTGGCACCGCCGTTCACATCAATGCCGGTGTCGCCGGTCTTGCGCTGGCCATCGTCCTGGGGAAGCGAATCGGCTGGCGGCGCGATCCCATGCGTCCGCACAACCTGACCCTGGTGATGATCGGCGCGGGCCTCCTGTGGTTCGGCTGGTTCGGCTTCAATGCCGGCTCGGCGGTGGCCGCGAATAACACCGCTTCGGTGGTCTGGGTCAATACCATGGTCGCGACCGGCGCCGCCTCCCTCGGCTGGCTGATCACTGAGCGCATTCGCGACGGCCATGCCACATCGCTCGGCGCTGCCTCAGGCATTGTGGCGGGATTGGTCGCCATCACTCCGTCGTGCTCTTCGGTGTCGCCAATTGGCGCGATCATTGTGGGCGCCCTCGCGGGTGTGTTCTGCGCCCTCGCTGTCGGCTTGAAATACAAGCTGGGGTATGACGACTCACTCGATGTAGTCGGCGTTCATTTGATCGGCGGCCTCTGGGGCACCCTGGCCGTCGGCCTGTTGCTGCATCCGGATTCACCGGCTGGGATCAGCTATGAGCGGAGCGGTCTGCTCTATGGCGGTGGTGTTGACCAACTGTGGCGTCAGGCCGTGGGTGCGTTCGCTGTGCTGTTCTTCAGCTTCGTACTCAGCCTGTTGATCGGATTCCTGCTGCACAAGACCATCGGCTTCCGGGTCACCGAGGAAGAGGAGCTGACTGGAGTCGACGAGTCCGAACACGCGGAGACCGGTTACGATCTCGGGACTTTCGGCGCCGGAGCGCGTGGCATCTCCTTCGGCGGCTCAGCCCCGCGGCAGACTGAGGTAGAGATCAACCATGATCAGGAGGTGACGGCATGAAGCTCGTGACAGCGATCATCAAGCCGCACATGTTGGATGAAGTCAAGACCGCGCTCGAGTCCTTCGGCGTCGAGGGAATGACTGTGAGCGAGGCCAGTGGATTTGGCCGTCAGCGTGGCCACACCGAGGTATACCGGGGGGCGGAATACACCGTCGATCTGGTTCCGAAGGTGAGACTTGAGGTGCTTGTGGACGACAATGATGTCAAGGACATCATCGACGTCCTGGTGAAGAGCGCTCGGACCGGCCGCATCGGTGACGGCAAGGTCTGGTCGGTTCCGGTGGAGGACATCGTCCGCGTCCGAACTGGCGAGCGTGGGCTGGACGCGCTCTGAAGCGTGACTTAACCAGCGAGCGTCTCAACGTCGCGATCCGGTCCTCGTGGGAAACCACATCTGGGCCGGATCGTCGGCGTTTGATGACCGAAGGTGTTGAGTCGGAGCTCATCGCGCTCTACGACAAGGCCGGCGGCCCGGCGCACGGAGTTGCGCTGGCCGCCGTCGGTTCGCTCGCCCGTCGAGAGCTCGGCCCCCGTTCAGATATTGATCTTGTGTTGATCCACGACGGCAGGCAGAAGTCGATCAACTCCTTGGCTGAGAAGCTTTGGTATCCCCTCTGGGACGGCGGAATCCGGCTGGATCATTCGGTCCGTACCCCGGCCGACTGCACGGATGTGGCCGGGCGGGAGCTCAGCGCCGGCGTCGGGCTGCTGGATCTGCGATGCATCACCGGCGACGCGGCCCTGGTGGCCACGGCCCGTTCGTCGCTTCTCAATGCCTGGCGAAACAATGCTCGAAAGCGGCTGCCCGAGCTTCTGGCTTCGCTCGACGAGCGGCAGGCCGCGCACGGCGACGCCGCGTATCTGCTCGAGCCAGACCTGAAGGAGGCCCGCGGAGGATTTCGCGACATGGCAATGCTCCGAGCGCTCGCCGCCAGCTGGTTGACCGATCGACCACACCTGGGAGTCAATGAACCGTACGCGCGGCTGCTGGATGTCCGGGATGCGTTGCACCTTTCTTCCGGTCGATGCCTGGACCGCCTGCTGGCCGGAGAAGCGCCGTCGGTAGCGGAGCGGCTTGGCTTCCCGAACACGGACGCCCTCCACCGCGAGGTCACCTTCGCGGCTCGCCGGATCGGACACGCCGTCGACCTGACCGTTCGCGCCGCCCGACAGGTATTACCTCAGCGCCGGGTACTGAGTTTTGCCCGCAGGGAACGTGGTCCCGTCTACAGCCAAGAGGCCCACGGCCTGATCATTCACCAGGGTGAGGTCGGTCTGAATCGGCAGACTAAGGTGTCGACACCATTGGTCGGCCTGCATGCCGGCTCTCTGGCAGCAAGGCACGGCCTCGTGCTCTCCCCGGTGACTGCCGAAAACCTTGGTCAATATGCGCCCCCCATCCCGACCCCATGGCCGGACGAAGCTCGGGAAGCATTTCTGGACATGCTCGCGACCGGTGACAGTCTCCTTCCGGTGTGGGAGGCGCTCGACCTCGCAGGTTGCATTCCACGTTGGATCGAGGACTGGGAGCCGATCCGCGCTCAACCGCAACACAATCCGGTGCACAGACACACTGTTGATCGGCATTCGGTCCAAACTGTCACCGAAGCTCACCCCCATCTAACGCGGGTTGAGCGTCCGGACCTGTTGTTGTTGGCCAGCCTTTTCCACGACATCGGCAAAATCCAAGGTGCCGCGACCAATCATTCGGTGATCGGCGCGCCCATCGCGCGACGCAGCGTGGAACGGATGGGTTTGCCGGCCCAGGATGCCGACCTCGTCGAACGCCTTGTGCTGCACCACCTCAGCCTCGCGGCCCTGGCAACAAAACGCGATCATGAGGACCCGTCCACCCTTGACGCACTAGTTGCCGCCGTCGACGGCCGCGCTGAAGTCCTCAGATTGCTCCGGGCGCTGACCGAAGCGGACGCCCGAGCGGCCGGTCCCGCCGCATGGTCACCTTGGCGAGCGCAGCTGATCTCTGCACTCGCCGACCGCTGCGAGGGACTGCTCGCCGGCGAGGATCGGCGAAGTGAGCAGATCGACCTCGTCGATCTTGGTCTTGCCAGATCGGTCTCGGTTGACGGCCGGCCTAGAGTGCGGCTGGAGTCCAAAACCGGCGGCATTCAGCTCGTCATCGCTGCCCGAGATCGACTGGGACTGTTCAGTGAGACGGCGGGGTTGCTGGCGTCGCATTCGGTGCAGGTCCGCTCGGCCGTGCTGCACACGGTGAATCGGGTAGCGGTCAACACCTGGCGGGTCGACAAACAAGTCGTCACCGATCTGCCCGACGTCGCGTTCCTGGTCAAACAGCTGGAGCGGCTTGAGGCCGGCGACGCGAACGTCCTTACTGGGGTGCGACGTCGGGAGGCTCGGGCGCAGGCGAGCTTGGCCAACTCCAACGGTCAAGGCCCTCGGTCGTATGTCCAGCTGATCAAGGGTGCAAGCGAAACTGCGGTGGTGGTCGAGGTTCGTACTGGAGACCGCCCAGGTCTCCTCTACGCGCTCGGCCAATCTTTGGCGGCCGAGCGGCTCTCGATCCGCTCCGCCCACATCAATACGCTGGCAGGTCAGGCGATCGACACCTTCTACCTGACCGAGGCCGACGGCTCGAAGCCCAGCGCCGAGCGCGCCCGGGTAGCCGAATCCGTCTTGGCCGACGCAGCGAGCCCCTCACAGTCCATGGACCCGCAAACTGCTGCCGTCTGAGTTCCCGGTGTATCGCGAGCGGTCACTCGCGGTGACGGCTATCACGTCGAGGAGCGTACCTTCGGTCAGCTGACCCGAGCGTTGCTGACCAGTTCGTCAACCTCGGCCGCAGTCGGTGGATCGGCACCTCGGCGGGAGCACACGATGGAGGCCGCAGCGACGCCACGGCTCAGGCAGTCCCCAAGACCCAGCTCACGATTAACCCGAGCCTCCAGAAAACTTGCCATGAACGTGTCACCGGCGCCGACCGTGTCGACGACCTCAGTCGGAACGCCCGGCACACGAGTCTGCCGGCCATCGGGCTCTATCGCCACCGCGCCGTACGACCCGAGCGTGATCACTGCGAGATTCAGCCCATAGGTCCGCACCCAGTCCGCAGCGACCGCGATCGGGTCGCTGCCCGCGTTGGTTTTCGCTAGGAAGTTGATGTCCTCGTCGCTGGCCCGAACAATTCCACCGTGGCCGGCTACCGCATGCAGCCAAGGCTCCACCTTCTGCCAGTAGAGCGCGGGGTCGCTAATTACCGTTGGCCGGACGTTGATGTCATACGACACTCCCGCCCGAACAGTGTTCATCCACTCGAGCAGGACCTCGGCGCCAGGGCTGACCACGCAGGACAAAGATGCGATGTGGAGCCAGTCGTCCGCCGTGAGAGCCGGGAGCTCGTCGGACTGCCAGCCGAAATTCGCGGTTTCGGCGAAGTGGAAGGTGTAGCTCGCCACTCCCTCGGCGTCGAGGCTAACGATCGCCAGAGACGTTGCCTGATCAGACTGCACCGCAAGGTCCAGATCGACCCCTGCCGCGTCGATGTAGCTCCGCAGTTGCTGCCCGAACACATCCGAGCTGAGCCGGCCGAGGAACTGCGTCGGCACACCGAGCCGACCTAAGGCGACCGCCGAGTTCATTGGACCGCCGGCGGAGAACGCTGACCACGTGCTGGCGGCGGCATCCTGCCGTGCCTCAGAGAGCCGGATGAGGTCGATGAGAGTCTCACCGCACACCACGAAGCGCGTCATAAGGGACAACCTAGTGGAGGGCGGGTCGCCTGAGCCTGTCGAGCGGCTTCGATCACTCGGCTCTCAGCGGCCCTCCCTTGGAATCTCGCTGCCCGGTCCATCCCACAAGGTTGGAGGCACTGCACGCCGGCTGATCTTGTCCAGCAACCGTCCCATCGAGTAGTTCGGATCGATGACCCCCACCCGCTCGATACAGCAGTTCATCATTGCGCCGTGGCCACATATCCAGGCGGAGAATCCCAACAGACACAGCGGCGCTGGCTCTAGGGGCGAAGTCGTCCGGGACACAACGCGGGCCCAGATCCGAAGGTGCTCCTCAGCGTGCTCGGACGTGATAAGCGACCAGGCCACATCACGCACCCGGACCTCTGCTGCTAATACGGCCATTTGGGCGCACGTCTGGTCATCGAGCCGCTCCGGCGCGGCCAAACCCGCCTCGACCAGCGATTGCATCAGCCGGCATTGGGCTTGACGGTCAAGTTGCTCGATCTTGGCCGATTCCTGTTCAGCGAGCAGGCGCAGCCCGTCACGCTCTTCGGCAGGTGGTCCACTGACCTCCGCTTCGAGCGCTCTACGATCGGCACGCGCACCAAGGCCGGCGTAGACAGCTTCTGCCGCGGCAGGAGACGAACTCGGGTCGTATGGTTGACCATTCGCCGGGCAACATTCGCCGGTGCAGAGCAACGACCACCACCGTTGGCCGTCGACAAAGATCACATCCTTGAGCGAGTCCGTGTCGAGTTCGGTTGCCACAGTTGTCAGCAATTCGCGCGCCGCTTCGACATGGACGCTGTATCCGATGACAACTAGCTCCGTAGCGTCGTGCTGAGAGGAAATCGAAGCGATGGCGGCGGCAAGGTCGGGTGCCTCTTCAACCGGCGGCATGTTCACTCGCATAGTCAGGATGACGGTGCCCGACCGGACAAGCAGTGCCACGACCGACTCGTGCGGATAGAAGCCGAGGAGATAGGGAACCATCCCGAGGATGTCGGTAGCACGGGAAAGCTTGATGCGATGGGGTGCCGTGGTGGTCATAACCCGTACATTGCGGATCCCTGGCTTATTGGTGCGTCACGTCTGAAATCTGTGGATATCGCAAGCCAGCATCGAGTCGGCTGTGGAATGTCGACAGGGTTGGTGCCCCGATGGCCGAGGTCTGCCGGCGGTCAGCCGCTGCCTTGGTGAAGATCGGGCTGCGCTACCGTGGTGAGAAATGTCCGGTCCTGATGCGGCCGATTTTGGTAACTCCCAGTCGGCCGCTCCTGATGAGCCGGCGGGAATGGGTGCCACTCCCAGCGGGCCACAATTCCTGCCCGCTCCGCCGCAGACCGCTTCGCCGGTTCGGCGGCCGTCCAGCCCGGTACCTGGACCGGAGCCCTCGCGGTCGCGCCGGGCAGATGCCATCAGTGTGGCGCTGATTGCGATCGTCGCGCTCGTCGTAGGAGCGGCAAGCGCCATCGCGCATTACCGGGACACCCACATCGCGGCTCCTACTCCGGTGATCGTGCCGACGGGAAGTCCAGACGCGTCCACACCTAGCGAAATCGAGTTCAGTACCCCGGAGGGCAGTGGCCGGTTGATCTTGCTCAGCAGGAACTGGCGCGACACTGGCCGGGAGCCACCTGTGAACGGCAACTATCTGCAGGTCGAGGTCAAGATCATCTGCACCGAAGGACGACTTGGCTATGACCCGTACAACTTCCAGGCTTTCGACCGTACCGGTGACCTGTTCGACGTCGCAGAGGCGGGCGTCTCGGAGACCGTCCTCGGCGTTGGCGAACTGTTCGAGGGCCAAAGCGCGCAGGGTTATCTGGCTTTTGACATACCGCGCGGCGAGGTGACCTTGCTGATGAGCGACGACTCCGAACAATCGATTACTGCGCTCAAGGTTCCCGACTAGCTGCGAGCGTCGGATATCGCGCGGCTGTGCGGAGGAGGAGCTCGCGACGACGACGTAGGCGGCCTTGGAGCGCGATGCGCGAGCAGCTCTATAAGGGGCGCAGCTCCTTGCGAATGACCAGCTTGAGACCAGACCACGTCTCGTCAATGGCACAGACCTTGACGTCGACCAAGCCTGTCGGCAGCACCACCTCGCGGATCACGTCTTCGGTGATGTCGGTTGGCAACTTGCTTGCGCGCTTGGGCCAGGCCACCCAGATCATTCCGTCCGGCGCGATGGCTGACTTTAGCGCAGGCAGGTCCCTGGCGAGGTCGCCAGCGCGTTGGACGAAGATCAAGACCATGTCCGACGGACCAGTCAACCGCCGTTGGACTTTCACCCCAACGGGCAACTCACCCAAGAGTTGCGGCAGCTGTGGAGGCGCCCCCAGCATGGCGATCGACATTCCCGGTTTGAGCCCGAGCTTTTTCGTCAGCGGCGTGCTCGAGTAACCAACGCTCACTCGCTACCCTCCAGCCTCAGCATGCCGAGAGGAAGGAAGAAAGGCAAAGCAATCCTTGCTAGCGCGGGGTCAACGCCGGGTGTTCACTCAAGATGTGACCAGCGGCGCCGGCTCACATCCGGATGAACCTCACCGAGGTGGTTTGGCGAACCGGCTCAACTGGCTCCGCGCCGGTGTTCTGGGCGCTAATGACGGCATCGTGTCTGTGGCGGCGCTCGCAGTCGGTGTGGCCAGTGCCACTCCACATCTAGCGCCGGTCTTGACAGCGGTCCTGGCTGGTCTGGTCGGTGGCGCCATTTCCATGGCAGCAGGCGAGTACGTCTCGGTCAGCAGCCAGAGCGACAGTGAGCGAGCACTCATCGCCAAGGAGCGCCGGGAGCTGGCCGAGATGCCGCAGGAGGAACTGGCCGAGCTAATCAGCCTGTACGAACGCAAGGGGTTGAGCGCGAATACCGCGGAGCAAGTCGCCAAGGAGTTGACCCAGCGGGACGCTCTGGCTGCCCATCTCGACGCTGAGCTGAACATCGACGCCCACGACATCGTGAGCCCCTGGAGGGCCGCACTCGCCTCGGCCGTCGCTTTCACCATCGGCGGATTCTTGCCGTTGCTGGCGATCCTGGTCTTCCCGCAGGACTGGCGGATCCCGGCGACTGTGGCGGCCGTGCTCGTTGCGCTGGCGATCACTGGCGCGCTGGGCGGCTACCTCGGCTACAGCCCGATCTTGCGTCCGACGGTACGAGTCGTTCTCGGCGGTGCAATCGCGCTGGCCGCCACTTATCTGCTCGGTCGGCTGGTCGGCAGCACTGGCCTCGTGTGAGCTCTTTCAGGCCTTAAAACGCTCGTGCCTCCCGTCGAGACGAGAGGCACGAACACATTCCCCGAGCTTGGCGGCCATCGACCGCCGCGGCGAGTACCCCGCTCGCTGACTGCGAGGTGCAGCCAAGCAGCCTCACAGCCAACGTGCGAGGCACTCACCGGGCCAAATCCGCTGGTCCCTCCCCCTTCGAGAACCTGGCGGACGAACACAGATGTTCGGGCCCTTGGCGTTCAAGTGCTGTTGCCCAGCCCTTGATCCCTCAAGCAAGTTAGCCGCGACTCTTGGGCGTGTCGACCCAGGACCCGCGCATTGTCGCCTATTGGTCATGTCAAAAAGAGGACACTGATGCTCGGACGTCCTCAGACTTCAGGTCGGCGCTAGCCCACCAAGGCACGTATTTCGTCGACCGACAGCGGAATACCGGCCAACGCGTCGTCGCCGAACATTGCTGCGAAGAGCTGCTCCTTGCGGGCCTTCAGCTCCATGACCTTCTCCTCAATGGTCTCCCGAGCCACCAGCCTGTACACCAAAACGGTCTTTGTTTGCCCGATCCGATGCGCACGATCGATTGCCTGCGCCTCGGTAGCGGGGTTCCACCACGGGTCAAGCAAGAAGCAGTAATCCGCCTCGGGCAGATTGAGGCCGAAGCCTCCCGCTTTCAGGCTGATGAGGAACACCGGAACCTCACCGCGGCGGAAGCGCTCCACGGCGGCGGTCCGATTCCTGGTCCGGCCGTCCAAGTACGCATAACCGATGCCCTCAGCGTCGAGGCGGGCCCGGATCTTGCTGAGGAAACCGGTGAACTGGCTGAATACGAGGGCCGAATGGCCCTCAGCGACTAGCTCATGGAGTTGCTCGCACAGCACGTCAATCTTGCTGGCCGGAATTTCGGCGTGTGCCTCGTCGACGAGGCTGGGGTCAAGGCTCAACTGCCGAAGCAAGGTCAAGGACCGCAAGATAGTGAAGCGATTGCGGTCCATGTCATCAACCAAACCGAGCACCTTCTGCCGCTCACGCTGCAGATGAGTTTGATACACCCGCATGTGCTTTGGCAGCAGCTCCACTTCGACGACCTGCTCCTGCTTCGGCGGAAGCTCCGCAGCAACCCGCTCCTTGGTGCGGCGCAGCATCAACGGAGCTATCCGTCGCCGCAGCCGGTTCATCAATTCGGGGTTCTCGGCTCGCTCAATGGGGCGGCGATAGAACTCAGAGAACCTATCGGGATGGGGGAACAGACCAGGAGCGGTGATCGAGAGCAGCGCCCATAGCTCCATCAAATTGTTTTCCAGTGGAGTGCCGGTAACCGCCAGCTTGAAGTCTGACTGCAGCCGACGCGCGCTCTGATAGGTCTTGGCCTTGTAGTTCTTGACGAACTGGGCCTCGTCCAGAATCACACCTGCCCAGGGCAGTTCCGCGTAACGGTCGGCGTCGATGCGCAGCAACGCATAAGAGGTGACGACGACGTCGGCACCATGGATGACTCCAGGGAGTGGCGAACGGCGCCGCCGCTCTGAACCGTGAATGGTGATCACCGACAGCTCGGGAGCGAAACGGCTCGCTTCGGCGGTCCAGTTGCTGACCACGCTGGTGGGCGCTACGACCAGGAACGGCGGTTCGTCCGGGGAGGCGGCAAGCCGCGCATGGCAGATCAGAGCCAGCGTCTGGATCGTCTTACCAAGCCCCATATCGTCGGCGAGTATGCCGCCGAGTCCATGGCGCCAGAGCATCTCGAGCCAACGAAAGCCGTCGTACTGGTACGGCCGCAGCGTAGCCCGCAGGGTCGGCGGTGGCGCAGGTGCATCCACCGATTTGGCATCGTGGTCCGCAGACAGCGCCCGTACGGATTTGATCCAGCGATCCGCCTGCGCGACCACGACGCCGATCTTGATCAGCTCGTCCCACAGGCCGACTTGGAACTTGCTGATCCGCAGAACCGCCCGATCGCGATCCTGGATAGCGTGCGCTTCCTCAATGAGCTCGCGCAGCTGATTCAGCTCCGGGCGATCGAGAGAGAAGTAGACGCCAGTGTCCAAGATCAGATACTCCTGACCCTGGCTGAGGGCGATGAACAAGGGCTCAAACGGTACGACCTCGTTCTCGATCGACACAGCGATATGGAGATCGAACCAGTCCGAACCCTCGTCGTTGTCAACGGTGGAAACCTCTATGACCGGCGGAGCGCCCGTCTCGCGATAGTCGAGCACATCACCGATCTCGGTGACCTGGACACCGGCCTGCTCGAGGGCGGGCAGCACCTCCGCGGCGAACAGCGCCGCCTGGACCCCGCCGAGCAACACGTGCGCCACCGGACTTGAGCGTCCTAATGCCTCAGCCAGTTGCGGAATCTTCTCGTATGGCAAGTTCAGGTTCGCCAGCTGGCGACGCTCCTCGGCGATATCCCGTACGGAGGGCCGGGAGACGGGCTGGTCGAGATCGAACGTTGCGATGGTGTCGCCGATCCGGTATTCCCATGACCAGTCGAGCCGGAGCCGGTGCTCTTCTTTGAACGTTGCGGTCAGGTGCAGCACCGGCGGCACGGACTCGGGGAGCGAGACCGATCCATCGATCGAGGTCACCTGAATTTTCTGGCGGAGCTGTGGCACGAAGTCGGCGGCGAAGCGGTGCTCGTCGCTGGCAGGAATCCTGAGGCTCGAGCCGCCGTCGGCGAACAGCTGGCGAACTTCTCGGCTGAGCAAGCGATCCAGCTGAAGAAGGCTCAGGCTTTCGGCAGGCTTCTCGAGTGCCGGCCCCCAGTGGAAGAGCCCGTGTGCCGGGTCGCCGAGCAAGCCGACCCGGCGCAGCAGCAGCTCCCGGCCGTCGTGCATGACCGCCGGCGACACCAGCAGCGAACCCTCCTGGGAGCGCCGGACATCCAGCACCACGTGAGCCTTGCTTCGGGCAATTTGAGGCGATTCATCACCACCGGAGACCAGAAGCGTCATACCTATATCAGCGGCCTGATCAAGCAGCGACCACCAGACGCTGGTCACCGAGCTGAGCGGCAGCCAGGGAGTTCGAGGAAAGACATAGCGTGCGCTGGCGCCGGCTGCCGCACGAAACTGCAGGAGGAGATCGAGGTGGGCAGGCAGATAGCTCCTGCTGGCGTAGTCGAGGTCCTCCCAGCCGATGCCGGTCCGAATCCATTTGCCGCTCTTGCCCGCTCGAAGCGGCCGCATCCGCAGGTCGAGTCGGTTGGGCTGGCCGCGAAATGCCGGCATCTGCTCGACCTCGAACTCCAGGCCCAGTGGCGTCGTGGCGGCAGGCGGTGGATCGGGTGCCACAGCGATCTTGCTGAGGGTCCGCTCCCACGCCGGTTGGGCAAGTTGTGACGAGACCCGGGCCATGCTGCGGGCAACGATGAGAACCGCTGCGGCGTGTTTGCAGTCCATCGCGACCGGACATGAACAGACGCCCCGATGGGCGGTCAGGGCTCCTGATGCGGACTGGGCGAGTTGGATGGATGTTGCGTAGTCATCTCGATAGGTCCCGCGCACCCGGCCACGAATGATCAGGGCTCGGTCGTCAAATTCCACATCCGTCACACGACCGCTGCGCGCGTAGACAAGTCCGCGCGCAAATGCCTCATGGCCGACCATCTGGACGATGGCATCGTTGCCCAGCATCGATGTCCACGATCCAGCCATGATTGGCATGCTAACTCTGAGCTCCGACACGGCTCTGGCCAAAGAAACCCTCGGACCGACCCCGCTTCAACCATTCATAGGGCCGGTGCCACAGTTAGGTCTACGAGCGCTAGCGTGCGCCGTGTCACCGAGCCTGTGGCTCCCCAACCAACGGAGGATCTATGAGCGAATCAACGCCAAATCCCAGCGAAGGCTACGACAAGCTGGAGGGAGTTGCCGACGGCGGTGCAGACGGCGTCCCGGGTATCCAAGATGGCGGTGCCGATGGAGGTGCCGACACGGGCGCTGATCGGGGGGCCGGATCGGACTCGGATCTCGGCGCTGATGCCGGTGCAGGGGCGGCCGAGCGGGGTTCAGGGTTCGGTGCCGGCGGCGCTGCGGCCTCTGATGAGAGCCCCGCGGCCGGTCAGGGTGTAGGAGCGCCCGGTACGTCTGCTAGCGGCGACAGCGGCGCTGATGGAGGCGCAGACAGTGGTGCGGATCGCGGCGCCGACGGCGGAGCCATGGGTGACCGCGGCGCTGATAGCGGGGCAATGGGCCGCGGCGACGGCGGAGCTGATAGCGGGGCAATGGGCCGCGGCGACGGCGGAGCTGATAGCGGGGCAATGGGCCGCGGCGACGGCGGAGCTGATAGCGGTGGTGACGGGGGTGCAGACGGCGGCGCGACGCCCGGTGGTGACGGGGGTGCAGACGGCGGAGCCATGGGCGATCGTGGCGCGGATCGTGGCGCCGACGGTGAAGCCATGGGTGGCGTTGCAGGATCTGACAGCGGACCAGTCGGGCCCGGAACTCTCGCTGGAGCCAGCGGATTCGATGCAGGAGCTGACGGCGGCGCTGACGGAGGGGCTGACGGTGGTGCCGAGACAAGTTATGGCGCAGATCGAGTCGCGGGCGGAGCTGAAGACGGTGCCGGGACCAGCTACGGCGCAGAACGCGGCGGCGGCAGGGAACCAGAGGGTGGCGCCGGATCAAGCTACGACGCTGATCGCGGTAGCGCCTCCTGACGGCTGGATTGCATTGACTAACGGGAATCTGCCAGGCGGGGTGCCCGGAGACGATTCCGGGCACCCCGTGCTCTCCCGCCTGATCAGTGTTGACGCGGACCAATTCGCTAGCGAGTACTGGGGCAAGCAAGCACTGCTCTCCCCTGCTGCCGCGCTCGAGGGCGACTTCACCGATCTGCTCGATAGCGCCTCGATTGATGAGCTGGTCTCCGAGCGTGGGCTGCGGACGCCATTTCTCCGGGTCGCCAAAGATGGATCGACGCTCGCCGACAAAGCCTTCACCGGACCTGGCGGGGTGGGTGCCGGCATCGCCGACCAAGTCAGCGATGACAAGCTGGTGCGCCTCTTTGCAGACGGGTCAACGCTGGTACTGCAAGCCTTGCATCGAATGTGGCCACCGATCATCGAGTTCTCCCAGTTGCTGGCTGCGGAGCTGGGACACCCCGTACAAGTCAATGCCTACGTCACGCCGCCGCAGAATCAGGGCTTCAGCAACCACTACGACGTGCACGACGTTTTCGTTCTGCAGATCGAGGGCACGAAAAAGTGGCAGATTCATTCGCCTGTGTACGAAGCGCCGCTGCGTGATCAGCCGTGGAATGACCGTAAGGCGGAGGTCCAAGCCCGTGCGGCCCAAGAGCCGCTGATTGAGGCAGTGTTGGGGCCGGGTGACTGCCTCTACCTCCCGCGTGGCTTTCTACACGCGGCAAAGGCGCTGGGCGGCGTGAGCACCCACTTGACCGTCGGCGTGCATCCGTGGACTCGGTTTGCCGTAGCAGAACAGCTTTTGCAGCAGGTGCTCCCTACGATCGCCCACGATCCAGCAATCCGCGGCTCCCTCCCCATCGGTGTTGACTTCAGCGAGTGGGAAGCGCTTCGCCCGGAGATCGAGCTGGTCCGCCGCTCCCTGATCTCCGCTGTGGAGGCCGCCGATCTCAGCGCGATCTTCGAAACACTCCGGCAAAACCACCGCGGGACTCAGCGGGCGGCGCCAATCGGGCCGTTGCGTCAGCTACGGAACGCGGACAAGATCAGCAGTACCACAATGATCACCCTTCGCCGGCACCTCGCCGCATCTCTTGATCATTACGGTGGACGAAGCGTGATTCGCAGCCGAGCCGGTGACTTTCCCCTTCGGGAGGAAGATGTCGCACCCATGAAGGGCCTTCTCGAAAGTGGCAGCGCAAGCGCAGATGATCTTGGTCTGGACCTCGCCCGACGCCTCGTGCTCGCGGGCATGGCCACCGTGGGGTGAGGCAGCCACAACCGCGTTTTCGTTGCGCTGACGCAGCACGAGAACGAGGCGATCCGCAGGCCGGTTCAGCCCCCCAGGCCCACCGCTGGCTGTTGCTGGAGCACCCGGGACCGTGGGCGATCGATGCTGTCGCTGGCTCTGGCCTCGAGCCTAAGATCTTGGCGCGACTGACTGCCGCAGCACATCAAACGATGGCCAGAATTTTGCTGATCCGGCGGCACGGACGAAGGAACCTTCGAGCCGAGCGGCGGTGGATTCTCGCCGGACTTGACGCGGGTACCGTACAAGGCCTTTGGCATACCGACGACGACCTGCTAGCCGCAGTTGACGCTCTGCTGACCGAAGCACCGCAGGCAGGTGCGCCGAGTGAACCGCTTGTTCTGGTCTGCACGCACGGTGTGCATGACACATGCTGCGCCTTGCGGGGGCGCCCGGTCGCAGCTGTTCTTGCTTTGCGCTGGCCCGAACTTGTGTGGGAATGCAGCCATGTGGGTGGGGACAGATTCGCTCCGAATGTGGTCCTGCTGCCGGATGGCTTCTATTACGGCATGCTCGACCCAGAGGAAGCCGTCTCCACCGTTGAGCAGCACTTCTCCGGCATTGTCGCAACCGAACACCTACGCGGCATGACGCGCTATCCACCTCCCGTCCAGGCAGCGGTGATGGCCGTTTATGAACGCTGTCCGCCGTTGGGCCCCACCGACGTGACCGTACGATCCGTCGACCAAATTGGTCCTCATGAGGGCCATGGGTCAGAGACGTACGTAGACCTTGAGGTGCCCATGTTAGGTGCGGCATTTCGAGTCGAGATGTTGTCGGTCCGCCGTCAAGAGGCCCAGCTCACGTGTCGAGCCGCCCGCGAAACACCAGCGACTGAGTACCGCCTGCGCCACTTTGAACGTTCCGACGGTGGCTAGGAAACGAGCGCACCCGGCCGAGGATCGAGGCCTGCGTCGGTCGGCAAGATCAAGTCGAAGCGGACGCCCGGGTATACACCTGCGGTTTGGTGCTCCGTTCCAGCAACCATCCAAGTACGAGCACCAGGCCCGCGGCGGCGAGATACGCGGGATGGAACCAGGAGTAGGTCTTGATGAAGACCAGCTCGATGGCGATCCAAGCGACCAGCAACAGACCAGCAGCGAAGATCATGTCGCTCGCCCGTGCCATCCCGCGGGCCGCAGCAATCGCGGCAACGGTCATCGGCACGGCGACGAACGCCATCAACGCAACACCGGCCAATACCAGGCTTCCCAATGGCAAGCGGGCGTCGATTGCCGGCCCGAAGGAGACCCAGCCGCCGATGAGGCCTACCGCTCCGCCGTAGGCGGTCAGCGCAATGAAACCGGTGATCAGCGCGGACGTGATACGCAACCCTCGGTTCGTCTGCGTTGCATCCATGCCTTCATTTTGACCGGCGCCGCGGCATCGAACAGAGGCCAAGGTCACAAGATCAGAGAGTGACGCGCAAGATCATGTCGTCGTCGGGCCCGGGCTGGGTCCGACCGTCGGTGTTGCTTGTTGTCATCCACAAGGTTCCGTCCGGGGCTGCGGCCACGTTCCGAATGCGGCCGTAGTCCCCAGTGAAGTAAGCCTTGGGTTTGCCAACCGTTGTGCCGTGCAGCGGAACGGCGAACAAGCATTGGCCGCGCAGCGCTCCGATAAATGCGGTCGACCTGGTGATCGCCAGACCCGCAGGCGAGCAGGTGCTCGTTGGCGACCATGTTGCTTTCGGTGGCTCCAAGCCAGGCTGATCCGAGCGCCCTTCCACCGTCGGCCAGCCGTAGTTCCTGCCCTTGATGATCAAGTTCAATTCATCGGTTTGCTGCTCACCGAACTCGGTGGCCCACAGCCGGCCATCGCTGTCGAACGCCAGCCCCTCGATATTGCGGTGGCCGTAGCTCCAAACCCGGTTCGCGTACGGATTTCTTGGTGCGGCACGCCCATCGGGGCGGATTCGCAGGATCTTGCCCGTGATCGACCGCCTGTTTGCCGCCGACTCGCCGTTCTGTGCGTCACCGATGGATACGAACATCAGGCCTTGCCGGTCGAACAGGAGCCGCCCACCGTGGTGCCGAATGCTGCTGGGAATGCCTGCCAAGATCGGTTTCGGCTGGCCGAGGCGACCGCCCGAGAGGCTGCAGCGGACAATCCGATCATCGCTGCTGGTGGTCATGTAGGCGAAAATGGTTTCCTCGTCGTTCGGTGCCAGGGCGATGCCCATGAGGCCGCCCTCGCCTGAACCCACGGCGCCCACAACGCCGGCGACTTCTCCGATAGCGTGAACTGCGCCCCGACTCGAGACCCGCACAATGCGGCCCGAGTCGCGCTCGGAGACAAGTGCATCGCCGGATTTGAGGAACGCGATGCCCCACGGCACGTTGAGATTCTTGGCAATGGTCCCGGCAATCCTCGGATTTGGTGGCTTGGCAGACTGGGTCGCGGTGGGCCTCGGAGTGGCGCTCGATGCTCGCGAAGGCGTAGGTGCAGCGTTCGATGGAGTTGGCTCCCGCGTAGAGTTGGGCAGATTCTCGCTGCCGGTGCGGTCGGAGCATCCCGTCACTGCGCCGATTGCCAAGCCAGCTGAACCAAGCAGCAGCGTTCGCCTGGTGACCACGCCCTGAATTGTGCCGCGCTCCTGGCGGCGCCTCACGGGTTCATGGCCGCGGTTGATCAACCTCCCGAATTCCGATGGTCTTGCGATGTCCGACCGCATTCAGCATCGCAACCAGCACACCGTGGAGCCGATCGGCTCCTTCAATCTGCTCGTCGGGCAGCACATCGACAAGCGCTCGAGGAGTCAGCAGGACAGCACGGTCCTGCCAGCCACCGAGTCCGCCATGGGCACCGACTAGCGGCTCGAACGCTGCGACGTCCAGCGTGAAAGCCTCGACGCTGCTGTTGAGGTAGAGGTCAGGGGCTTCCGGCATCAAAACCGCCCTGCCCAGCACTCGGGCTGCGTGGCCGCCGTACTGCTGGAGTGGGTCTTGTCCAGCGACCTCACCGGTGTCCAACCGCAGACGGCCGTGCGCACCGAGTGCCCACGGCACACCCGCTGAGTCCAGGCCAGCGATAAAGCCGATCCCCTCGTGTGCGCAGAGGCCTGGGATGAGCTTGGGCCAGCGTTGCTGAAGGTCGTCCAACGTCAACCGAACGCTTGAGTGGACGTACAAGAGGCCGAGATTTCCTGAGCCAAGCACCGTGATGGGAGCAGTGGTTCCCGCTTCCGCGCCCTGGTCAACGTGTCGGCGGCTTGCGGCGGCCGCGCGCCCGGCAGCTCTGCCGGTAAGGCCGTCGCCCGCGAGGTCCTCAGCTAGGGAGTCGACTCGTCCCCAAGCTTCCACCGGAGCATCGACGGAGGCCACCTCCTCGTTCATCAGCCCAGTACACAGCTCGCCGAGATCCGCGCCGAACCGATCCTGAAATGTCTGGCCCTGGGATTGGCCGTGGTCGGAAAGCACCACAATGTGGTAGCGCCGGGCCCCGTGAGCCGCCAGCATCTCGAGCGTTCCGAGAACCCGATCCAAACCATCAAGGGCTGCCAGCGACTCGGGGCGGAACATGCCGGCGTGGTGAGCGATCTCGTCGTAATCGACATAGTCGACATAGATGCTCTTGGTCCCCTTACGCATTTCCTCCGCGATCACCGCAGTGTTCAGATCCCGTTGCAGGACATTTGTGGCGGCACGTAGGCCGGCAAACGTCCATCCACGGTGGACGCGCGGCAGGATGTTCATGCGGTTCTGTCGGGCCGCCTGCCACCGCTCCTTCGCTAGCTCGGCAACTGTCCGCACCATTCCCCGGGTGAAGCCTTCGGGCGTGGTGAGGAACCATGCGAACGTGTGGCGCACGTCTGCCGAGTCTCGACCCTCGCCCAGACGGCTCATGGTGAGGATGGCGCGCGGCGCGTCGCCGGTGAACAGGTTGCCGAGCGAAAGTCCATCGTCGGCAAGCAATCCGGTTCCGGTGGTCGCGCGTTGCTCGATGACCGTCGCGTCGTCGGGCCGGTTTGCGATCAGCACCCGTTGCAACTCACGGTCGTACCAGCGGAAGGCCGGAACCCCGGCCACCGTGCCGTGCAGGATTCCCAGCTGGCTGGCAGGCGTGGTGCACGGGAACTGTGGCGTCCACTCCCGGAGCACGTAGTCCCCCGAAGTAATCCAGCGCCTCAGCGTGGGAACACCGCCCGCTTGGATGGCCCATCTGAGAACGGGGAACGGCAGACCGTCCAGTTGAACGAAGACGACCCCGTCGACCTCCGGGTCGAGCACTATGCTTCGCGGCACCCTGCGGCGGAGCAGAGCAGAGGTAAACGAGTCATCAGCGCCGGCACTTCCGAGCCAGGCGGCGGTTGTGGCAACCACAGCGACGATCCAGGACGCCCAGAACGCCGCCCAGAAAGACGCGCTAATCCCCGGCGTGATCCAGATCGCCGCGTAAACCAGGAGCGCCTGAGCCACCAGGCCGGCAAGCAGAACAGCAAGCCATCCGATGCGGCTGGTGACAACGACGAGCGCCGGCCGGAAAACCAGACCCAGTACACCAGCAACAGCCGTTGCGGCCAGATACGCCCACCATTCCTGGGCAGTCAGATTCGTCAGCAGCGCGTCAGCGATGGCTAACGCCACCGAGGACACCAGCCAAACGACAAGCAACCGCGCGACGTCGCCCAGCCGCAACCTTGCTCGATGCTGGTCTACCTCTGGCTTTGACGTCGCAGCCACGTCTGCTCCCTCAGTGATCACGCCTCGCTGGTCGACCGTGCCGGTTGAATCGCCTCAATCATCGTCATCCGCGTCCGTTGAGGCCAGCCAGTCCTTGGCCTCGTCCACGTCGTCGGTCTCGAAGACTTTCACCTTGCCAGGAATGAGCCAGCCAAACGCTTTGACGCTGTTCTCCAACCAGTCGGCGTCTGAAACGACGGCGATTCTCTTCCAGGCTTTCGGGCTTTGCGCCCACAGCTTCGTGTCAGCCCACACTGCGCTGAGCGAGTACGAGTCGAAGTCGTCGCCGAGCACGTAGAGCAACCGTACGTCGCTGCGTTCCACGGCAGCGCTGACCGTCGGAAGCAGGACGTTGCGGTAGTCGTCCTCTGTCACCTTTCCGACAGCCTCGAGGCCGATGGTTCCGGCTGGCATGTCAGGAATCACTTTGATCATTGGGTCTCCATTGGCGCGGTGACTGAGGACTTTGTAGCACCCTATTGCCCACGTTGCGGCGAAGGGCGCCCAGTGGAGTTTTGGTTTGGAGGCGTGCGTGCTGCTCCGACGAGCCGGCATTACCGTTTTCGCGTGGCGACTTTCGCACTGATCGGCAGCGGCTGGCGTGCGCGTATGTTCCTCAAGCTGGCGGCTGAGCTTGGCGTGATTCAGTGCGTAGGGGTAGTGGTGCGGACGCCCCGCCGCTTCGACGTACCTACATTCACGTCCCTGGATGATTGTCTGCAAGAGGTCCACGTCGACTTTGTGCTTACAGCTACGCCGGGGGCTGTGACGCCGCTTCTCATTGCGAAGGCCGTTGAGCGAGGGCTGCCGGTGTTAGCCGAGACTCCGCCCGCCATCGATCTCGACGGGCTTCGTACGCTGTGGTCAGCGGCGGGCGAATCGGGGCTGGTCCAGGTGGCCGAGCAGTATCCGATGATGCCTTCGCATGCCGCTCGGGCTGCGCTGGTGTCCTCCGGCACCATCGGCATGCCGACACAGGTGCAGGTTTCCTCCACCCAGCATTACCACGCCGTTGCCCTGATGCGCAGTTTGCTCCGCGCCCGCCGGGGGCCGGTTTCTGTCAGGACCACCCGCTTCACGGCGCCGCTGGTCAATCCGTTGAGCCGCGCAGGCTGGACAGACGACGACCAAGCACACCCCACGACCACAACGATTGCGACCCTTGACTTTGGGGAGGGACGCTCGGGAGTGTACGACTTCACAGAGCAGCAGACGCGCAACCAGCTGCGGTTCCGGCGGCTCACGGTGCGGGGATCGGCGGGCGAGCTGCACGATGACGAGGTGGTACGGATGACGGGTCCGCGTACGCTCGTTCGTACCCCCATGGTCCGCCGGCAGACGGGGTACGACCTTGATCTGATTGGCTACGACACCGAACACATCTCACTCGGCTCGGACGTGCTTTATCGCAACCCATATCCGGGCAGGCGTTGGATGGACGATGAGATCGCCATGGCGACCCTGCTCGAGCGCATGGCGATCTGGGTGCGCGGCGATGGACCGGAGCCCTACCCGCTGGCCGAGGGCGCCCATGATCGACAGGTAGCGCTGGCAATCGAGGAGTCGGCCGACAGCGATGCTACGGTCATTACGTCCCAGGAGGCTTGGAGCGAAGCCTGACTAACTTGTTTTCAGGACTTCGCTTGGTCTGCTGAGCGACGGTGCATCTCGCCGGCCGCCAAACCACTAGTGGAGTCGTCGGCGTCGGATGAAGGTGGGACGATTAGCAGCGACATCCCCTGGTGAGGTTCGAGCCGGACCGTGCACGTCTGCGCGCGGTCAACCGTTGTCAGACGGCGAGCGCTGAGCATGTCTACGACGTCGGCACCGGGTGCCAGATGTTCGGACTTGACCGTGCCGGTTATGGGATGGCTCGAGAAGTTCAAGACGGTGACCTGAATGAATCCGTTGTTTAGTCGATGAACCATAACGAGCATGGCTTTGTTGGACACCGGTGGCACCTCGATCTGGACACTGGTCGCGATGCCGTATCGAGTTCGAACCGCCAAGATTTCGCGCAGCTGCGAGACGAACGAGTTCGGGTCGTTCAATTGAACGGGAAGGGATCCGTACAAGCTCGCACCGCGAGGCATTTTTGACGGGGACTCGCCCGCATTGGGCTGGTAGTCCATCAGGTCATAGGCCCCGCGGTTGATCCAACGGGTATCACCGGTCGCTAGGAGCCATGGCACCTGGGATCGTGCCAGCGTCAGCATCCCGGTCAGGTCCCAGCCTGAAAAGGCGAACACACCGGGTTGAAACGCGTTGAACATGGACAGTAGCAAGTGCGCCCGCTTGACCTTTTCGATCAGTTGCGGGCTCAGATTCGAAATCTCGGTGACGCCGAGTGAGGCGAGGATGACGGTTGCGGTGGTGGAAGCTATGCCGTTCGTAGTGAAAGTCGAGTTGTAGGGACCCGAATCACCCGTGAGCCGCTCGATAAGCTCGCCGCGGATCGTTACGGCAAGCTCGCCGCCGGTCAGGTTCACACCGCGGAAGCTGAAGATGTCGTCCTTATGCGTGGCGGCGAAATGCACCAGCTCATAAGTCAGCTCATCGTGATTCTGCAGCGCGTGCACCAGAGACATCGGCTGCAGGCCGTTCTGTAACGCGATATTGAGCGTCAATCGCAAGAACTCAGTGTCAGCGGTCGCCAAGGCGTGATGGTAAGCCGGTCGGTTGACGAAGTCATACGAGAGATCGGCTCCCCGCTCGGCAGTGCTCTTGATGTCGTCGATGGCCAGGTTTAGTTCCTGAAAGCTGAAACCGCCCAGCCGTCGGACCATGCTGGAAATCATCTGGTTGACTGCGTCCGAGAGTGGATGCCCCTCGGACCAAGCGGGAGCGCCGCCCTCTGGGCTCTTCTCCAAACCAAGAAAGCCGTTCGCGTCCAATCTCAGCGCACCCGCCCCAAGGGCACTCATCGAGTGCAACGCGTCGCCCATAACCAACCGCATGCCTGCGCTGGTCGGGTCCAACCAGTTGATGGATGGCTGACCGTCCTTGAAATAGTGCAGATACACCCAGCGCCGCTCGACCCCATCCAGACCGGTGACTGGCGCAGTCGCGCTCCAATTTGTGTCCTTGATGCCGGGCTCGTGGAACAAAACCCGCTGCATCCGCCCGATGATGTACCCGGCCTTCTCGAGCTCCTCCTCTGCTTGCATGTTGAGGTTCACCGAGTCGAGACCCTTAGGGACCGGCGGCAAAAGGTGCCAGTCCTCCGGCAATATCTCTACCATGTGGTAGATACCGGGATAATCGCCGACTTTCATTTCCGCCAGGCGAAAATCCGCACCCTTGCCAGTATGCCCGGGCACAATGTCGTCGATGATAATGCCACCATGCGCAGCTGCCACTTGACACATCGTCCGAAACTCATCCTCTGCGCCAAATACGTTGTCAATTTCAGTGCTGATCCGGTCAAAATGGCCATCCACACTTGGAGTCAGCTCCCAACCGGAAATCCCTCCAGCCAATTTGACGGGTCCGGTGTGTATGGCATTGATCCCAATATCCTGGAAAAGACGCCACAAGCCTTCATCGCCTAGTGTGCCAAGAAAAGACTGACCCGACTTGGTGATCATCGAGATGGGATATGCCGTGAACCAGACGGAGGCCTTCTCGATTGCCGCCTCAGGATTCGGGTTCGCGTAAGGGTTCTGCCACATCCCGCGCGATCCTGAGAATTGAGCGGAGACCGCGCCGGCCCGAGCGAGCATCGACTCTTGCTGCAACCAGCCGACGTAGCCGGCGGGTGTGGCGCTCTCGCTCAACCCTCCCCCACTCCACCGTTGACCCAGAACTTCAGGCCACCTGAAGGCTAGCTCACCATGAAGGAACGCTCCTCATATCTAATACCCAGACCGCGTCAGTGGAGCGCCTGGAGCGGTTCGCGCGATCGACAGGAGCCGTACGCCTAGGGCTATCCGGCATGGGAAGAGCACCGCCACGACCATAATTCTTTGGTACAGGCCCGCCCAGTCGTGAAGTGGCGCTGTGTCCGGGCGAACTAACACCATCCCGATCACGGCGAGCGCGAGCAAGACAAGACCCGAGCCAAGGGTGTACGCGGCCAGGCCGCGCCAAGAAGGGTCGTGCCGCATGCGCCGCGAGAGGACGATGAGGGCCACAGGGCTGCCAAGGAAGAAGACCATTCCACCAACGATGTGGCCGAACGGTGCGTAGGTACTGCCGGCAGCGTCTTCTTGCAGCGGGAAGATTCCAGCCACCAAGTTAGCGATCCCAGCGATGAAAAGCAGTGCAGGTCCGGCCCAACCGCCCCGCGTTGGGCCCATCCCTCGATGCAGGCCGATGGCATGAGCCATGGTCAGCAGCCCGAGTACCAAGAAGTTCAACCGCTGGACCCACCCGTTCGGGCCCGCCTCCAGCGCGCTCACCGGTTCGGCTACCGGATCGTACTCGCCGCGCCGTACCGCTTCCTGTGCCAGGAACACGACGGTGAAAAGGATCGGGCCAACGATGCCTGCCCAGGCCAAAGCAGCTAATGCAGACCCCGGGCGAGTTGCCACGGGCGCGACGGTTCTTCGTACATCAGGCTTGACTGCCATGACGGCCTCCGGGTCTTCGGCACCCGCTCTCTTGCGGTGCGTCTGAGGTCGACGTTAGGAACGCTGGCCCGGATGCGGTATTGGGAGTTCTCCCCAGGATGTAAGGCCGTGTTGCATCGCAAACAGCGCCGCAGCCGCCCGGGTCGAGACGCCGATCTTGGCATAGGCGTTCTGCAGGTGACGGTCAGCGGTCTTGGCCGAGATTCCCAGTCGATGGCCGACCTGCTTCGTCTGCAGGCCCTTCGCCACCATTGAGATGACCTGCGCCTCCCGATCGGTGAGTCCAGCCGGGCGAGTCATCCTCGGCACTGCTGCCCCCGCAGCCTCCAAGACGGCGGCCACCGCGTCTGGGTCGATTCGGCCAGCATTGGCGGCGTCACCCAGCGCGCGAGCTGCCTCCTCTGGAGACCTCGCTGCCCGATGAGGTCGCGGCTCGATCAAGGTGCGGTAGGCATCCGCCACCGCCAGCAACCTCGCCGGCATCGCCAGACTCGGTGCTGTGACCCCTCGGTGGTAGCCACTCCCATCGAGTCTCTCGTGATGAGTTCCGGCGATCCAAGCCAGCTTGGTCAAAGCGGCCGAGCGCGAAAGCACCCTCTCTGTGTGATATGCGTGCAGCCGTACGTGTTCCCACTCATCGGCGGTGAGAGCCGTCGGCTTGTTCCATACCGACGTAGCGACAGCTACCCGGCCGAGGTCGTGGACCAGGGCAGCACGTCGAACCGCGACCACGTCGCGCGGTGCCATGTTGAGTCGCGCGGCGGCGGCTTCAGCCAGTTGCGCGACGGCTGCCGAATGCCCGATGAAGTACGACGAGATGAGATCGGCGAAGTCGCCCATAGCGCCGAGTGCACGGTCGACTTCGGCTCCCCGAAGCATGAGCTTTTTCCCAGGTTCCCGCGCAAGCATTTCCGCCCACGCTGAGCCCGAGTCATCAACGGCGAAGATCTCGGGTATGGACTCCACCAAGACCGTCACCACGGCGGGATCGAAGGCCTTCCCTGACCGGTCTCGCATCACCCTTAGAACATGGTCGGTGTCGCCAAGCAGGCATTGAAGGGTGGCGTCGGTGGCGACGTGCAGGATTCGCAGCGCAATCGGCAGCTGCGCACCCCCAAGATCGCGGGGAGTGCCCTTACCGTCCCATCGCGCGGTGAAACCTCGGACGAGGTCGCGGATGTCCCGTGACATTCCGAGTCTGTCGCAGAGCATCTCGGCGACCTCGCACATGGCAACGATGTGCCGCTGATGACCGCGGACTGCGCCAGGTAGCCGGGCGGCACCACGCACGGCGCGAACAACAGGAGAGCTGTACGGCTCGGCCAATGCCTTCACGATCCCTGTCAAGGTCTCGGCCGGAGACCCGAACATGACCGGGTTGAAGTACTTCAGCAAGGCCCCATCGGTGAACAACTCCGACGAGATCTCTGCATCGGTGGTACATCCTGCCCAGACTAAGAGGCAGCCGTAGTACGTCTGGGTCGCCGCGGCAGGGTCCACGCCGATCCGCTCAGCTAGGCGCATCGCGACCAACGTGCTCCGCAGGCCGTGCTCAAAAGGCAGCCCCATAGCAAGGTCGGTGGCGAGGCAGAATGACCCGATCACCTCAGCCGCGCGGACCTCATCCAGTTGCGGGGCCTCACCGACCACGGCGCCGACGCTACTCCCCGATACAGGTATTAGCGGCCAGGGAGACGTACAGACTCATCGCGTTCTAGCGTGGGGAAACGGTTTGGGGCTGGACGGAAGGGAATCCGATGGGAACACTCATGGTCGACTTCATCACCTCGCTCGACGGCTACGGCGCTGCTGAGGGCTGGCCGGGTTGGTGGGGTATGGAAAGCCCCGAGTATCTCGGCTGGCTGGGCGAACAGCCCGAGTACACCGTTTTGATGGGAGCGACGACCTACCGGCTGATGTCGGGCTTCGCCGCGCGCGGTGAGGAGGGGGTCGATGAGCTCACGCGGCTATCGAAGGTGGTCTTCTCCTCGACCCTGACCGAGCCGCTGGGCTGGGCCAACACGGCACTGATCACCGGAGACGCAGTGGAAGCCGTGCGATCGATGAAGGAAGATAGCCGCCTCGAGATGCGAACGCTGGGCAGTGTGAGTTTGTGCCGATCGCTGATCACGGCCGAACTGGTGGATCGCTTCCGGGTTGTCGTCTTCCCGGTCGTCACCGGTGCAACCGGCCAAGATCGGATCTACGACGGATATCCCGACATCAGGCTCGACCTGATCGAAAGCCGCACCTTCGAGGGCGGGCTCCAATTGTTGGAGTACGTACCCACCGTGCTCGACGGTCCGCCAGGTACCAGGGAAGCTGCGAGCTGAGCGGTCCGAGCTCTAGCTGGCCGTGCCTCAGGGGCCCATGGCTCAGGACTTCGAACCGGCGCGGCGCTCCAGGGCTTCAATGACGGTTGGGCAGACGTCGATCTCGTAAAGCCTTTCGACGCTCTGCATCCCGCCCGGGCTCTCCGCGTTGATCTCCACGACCTTGTCGCCGATCACATCGATGCCCACGAAGTACATGCCGTCGGCCACGAGCTTCTTGCTCATCGCTTCGACGATGCCGCGTTCCAGGTCACCAATCTGAAGAGGGAGCGAGCGTCCGCCCACGCTGATGTTGGCCCGCGGGTCGTTACCCGTCGGCACTCGCCGGAAGGCGGCCAGCTTCCCGTCGCGCTCGAGGATCCGTCCCTCGAGCAGGAAGATCCGGGCATCGCCGTCCTCACCGCCGTCGACGAACTCTTGAACGACCGCGTAGCCGTCCTGTAGCACCGCTTCCGTCATCTGCGCGAGGTTCGCTTCGCCCTGGTCCTCGATCATGAACACGTTCCGACCTTTGGCTCCGTACAGAGGCTTGACAACGGAGTGGCCAACCTCGCGGACGAACCGCTCGATCGCTTCCGGGTCGCGCGTTACGAGCGATCGCGGTCGGATCTTCTCGGGAAACTCCTCCAGGTAGAGCTTGCTCGTTGCGCGGATAAGGGACATCGGGTCATTTACTACCGTTACGCCTCGAGCCTTGAGCATCTGGCCGAACACCACACCCAGTGGACTTGCCCAGGGCCGCTCCTGCAGATCGTCGATCGAGTCGTTTCGCAAGAACAAGGCATCGAGGTTTTCCATGACGATCCGTTCTGCGTCGCACGCCTTGATGCGCGTCATAAAGCTGTCGAGCGTGTCGTCTTTGGCGAATTCTGCGGCACGAGCCCGCGCCACGAGCTGCCCATCGCTTTCCTCGAGCTCGACGTCTCCGACGCCGACGTACCAAACCTCATGTCCGGCCTGGGAGGCGGCCCTCGCCAGCCGGGTGGTCGTGTATTCGTCTATCTCGGTTGCGATGTCGTTGACGAAGAACGCAAGCCTCATGTCGACGCATCTCCTTCGTACAGGTCCGTGACCGATGCGCCCGCGCGCAGCCTGTCGAGGCGCTCCTGAGCGCCGGGCACGTCCAGCCAGCGTGGACGGACCCATGGTGGTTGCAGAACCTCGCGGTCGAGCAGGTCCTGGATCAACGGGATGTGATCCAACGCGAGCTTGCCGACGAAGAGGACATCGAGGCTGCTGCCTTCTGCGAGCGCTTCGAGGATGCGCGTGATCCCACGGAGGTAGATTGCGTCCTTCACGGTACCGCCCCCGACGACGACCCGGATGGCGATGGACCAAGCTGTCCTCGTCGGTATCCGATGCGCTGCCCTCAACGATTCGAAGATGTCCAGGAATCCGGCGCCGTCGAGCATCTTGCCGATGGCTACAACCCTCGCCGCGAGCACGCGGAGACGCCGCGGGTCCAATCCGCCGGTCAAGTACTCGGCAAGCACGGCAAGGCCTTCTTGGGTCTCGTCGTAACCGGGCAGTCCGATCGTCAGCAGCGTCAGTGGTTGCCTGGCTCCGTTCTGGTAGGTGACGACATGGGTGCCGACCTCGTGATGCAGCAAGGGCTCTACGCGGTCCGCCCTGAAAGCGGCGGTTTCGGGGATCAGCAGTCGGCCGAAGGACACCATCAGGTCGGAGATGTCGTCGCGCACCTCGATGTGAGCCGGGAAGTCCAGATACACGGCACGGTATCGATCGAACTCCGCACGAGCCGCCTCCGCGAACGCCCCGGCAGTGACGCTCCCGATGCTGGCAGCCCGCGCGGGGATGAGCTCGAGCAGCTCTTCCGCAACGGACGCTAGAGGCGGGGCGATCCCCCCGTAGAGCTGCAGCGACCCGTACACGAACCGTGAAGTGTCGCGATCCTCCAAGGCTGTGATCTGTCTTGCTATCTCGTCTCGCTTCGTCCGGAAGAGTGTGTGCAGCGCAGGATCGGTTACGCTCTCGATCTCGAGGTTGTAGAGGTCACGTCGCACCAAGTCCGGCTCGAATTCGAGCGGTCTGAGCCGGAGAGTAGGGACCGTCCCGAAGTCACTCCGTTCGAAGTCCGCCCATGCCTCTGCTGCATTGACCGGCGTGACGTTGAGCAACAGGTTCAAGCTGCGCTCGATCTCGGTGAGGCGGCCGTCGACATCTAGCGCGGGCGCAAGCTCCTGGGCCGGCGATGTCACCTGAGAGAGATACCCACCGGCCTGTACGCGCAACATGCATCGACAGGCTGCCCATCCCTTGTCGGTTTTCTAGGCCGCTCGTTCGGCACGGATGAGGAACCGTTGGCTGCTAACTTCGAACCCACCGGTCCAGACAATCTGATCATGAATGCGCCGCAGCTGCTCGCGGTGATCACTAACGTCGAAGCCGGGCGCCTGCCACGGAACCGCACGCAGTTGGAAGATCACCGCCCCAATGTCGAGGAACCGCGTGATGATGCTGGCGTCGCGCACCTCGCATGTCGCGAACCCGGCGCTCATCAGGCCATCGCGCAGGCTCTCAACCGATGACGGCAGTGTCGGATCGGCGACCGCCGCAATGCCCAGGGCTTCGTTGAACTCGACGTCGTTTTGTGCACCGACCTGTTGCGCGAACAGCTTGCCTCCGGGTGCCAGTACCCGGAAGGTATCGGCGGCGTTCAGGTACCCGTGACGGTTCAGCACGAGATCGAAGGCCGCGTCATCGACTGGCAGGATCTCGGTCGTGCGCTCGACTACATGCACACCAAGGGGCGCGAGCCGGCCCGCAGCAACGGCGACATTCGGGTGATATGGCTCCACGGCCACGCTTCCCCGTGGTGGATGCAATGAGCCGAATATCTCACCGCCACCGGTATCGACATCCAGCACCCGGCCAGCGCCCGCGACCAAGCCGGCGGCAAGTTTGCGGTAGTCCCACGGGAGCGGCTGTTCCTCGGTACGCCCCTGGAGGAATGAGAAGTCCCAGCCAGCGACTGGCGCCGAGGTTGCCTCGTCGACGAACGCGTCGAACGATCGGCATGGTGATTCAGACAAGATCATGTATCCCTTCCGGTGATGACGACGCGCTGATTAGGCCACGAGAGCGGGGCGCCCGGGGCACCCGGCCCGCATCGATACCTGCGCAAGGCTGTTTCCCAGGTGTCGGCCGTCACCGTCACTAAACCGATGAGGCCGCCTCGTGCGTTGATCGGGGGGAGCGAGTTGTCCTGAGCCGTGGTCCTGACGCAGCCGTTTGTCCGTGCCACCGGGTCACGGTTGTCAGCTCATTTGGTGCGCGCGGAGACCGTAGCGCTAAAAGGACCTATGTTGCCCGAGGTATCGACAGCGCGTACTCGGAAGTAGTACGTGGTACGCCGTGACAGGGATCCGACAGTGAAGGTCGTGCCTGTAGGTGTACCCGCCTGTGCGAAGCCGCTCGTCGCGCTGGTGCTGCGCCAGACCTCATAGTTGTTGACGTCGTCGGTTTCAGCCGGTGCGTTCCAGGTGAGCGTGACCTGGGTGCGGCCTGGGACGGCCGTCAGACCGGTGGGCTGTGAAGGTGGCGTGGTATCGGGTGCGGGAGTGGTGCCCGCGATCAGGGCAGCGACGTCATGCCGGATCGCGGGAAGGGTCGGATAGAAGGTGTCACCCGGGCAGGCTGTGGCGGCGTAGTCGCGGTGGCCCGCGATGTTCGGGCTGGTTATCGTCGCACCGCTGACCGGGTTGACAAAGGTCTCGGTTGCCTCCGGGTTGATGCTGTTACGGCTCGCTTCCCAGGCCAGTAGCCGGGTGAGCGCATCGCGCGCGGCTGGGGTGGCGTCGTGGGTCGTTAGCGTGCCTAGCAGTGCAACCCCGACGGTTCCGGAGTTCCATCCCGCGGTGTGTGCAGCTGTAACCCCCCGACCGGTTGCGTCGTCGCCGGTGGGGTTCGCGTCGGCGTAGTCGCGGGAGTAGCGGCCCTCATAGATCGTCCCGAACTTGTCGATCAGGAAGTTGTAGCCGATGTCACCCCAGTCCTGGGTAACCGAGTGGTAGTAGTAGATCGACCTGATCTGGGCCTCGGCCCCAGCTCGGTCGGTGTAGTTATCGCTGGTGGCCGTGTGGTGGACGATGAGCTTCTTGGTCGAATAGAACTGCGGCGCCCAGGTCATGTAGGCCGGATCTGCCCCCCAAGCTGCGCGGGAGACGATCGATGGCTCGGCAGTGGCACCGCTTGCCAGGGCCGATGTGGGTGACTGGGTGGGTTCCTCGGCGGTGGTGCTCACTCCGTCAGAGAGTCCGAGGACGGTCACTCGCCCTAGCGGTCGGTCGGTGCTCACTCGCACCGCAACAGCCCCAGCCGCGGACAGCAGAGCGCCGTACGTCGTTCCGTTTTTGCGCTGCTCACCCATCTCGTCGCGTCCCGCGGATTGGGGTGGCCCAAAGTGCAGCCCATCAGCGGAGAAGGCGAGCGTGACAAGCGCGTCCGCGTTGCCGTGCCAGTACGTCGCTACGCTCATCGCCGGCCGGGTAAGGGGGATGGTGGCGGCGTCAGTAACTGACCGCACCACCCGCTCGGACCGCGTGGCCGCGTGGCGGGGGACCGAGGCATCGGCGGACCGCTCGATGACGCTGGGGCCGGTAAGGCCGACGGCAAAGACGAGAACTAGCAGCAAACGGCGCAGCACGGGATTCCTCCAAGAGGGACCAGGTGGACGCGCCACATTAACGTGGATGTCGGTGCGGAGGTGGGATATCCGGCCTCCGTTGGTCGCCGGGCGGGGTCGCGAAGCGCCGCACTCCAGTCGCTGCACACCTCGTTCTTGGCGATGTCGCGGGCGTCGAGCGCCATCGGCATGCTCAAGTGATCAAGAACGATGACAGCATGGGGGAAGTCGTCGGCAGCTTGCGTTAGTCGCTGTCTGATGGAATGGAGGCCGTCAAGTGGAGTACGCGAAGCTCGGAAGCACCGGGATGGATGTGTCTCGAATCTGTCTGGGGTGCATGGGGTTTGGGGACGCGGAACGTTGGGTTCACAAATGGGTGCTCAACGAGGAAGACAGCCGGCCGATCATCAAGAAAGCCGTGGAGCTTGGCATCAATTTCTTTGACACGGCCAACGTCTATTCGATTGGGAGGAGCGAGGAGATCCTCGGCCGCGCCCTGAAGGATTTCGCCAATCGCGACGAGATCGTGATTGCCACCAAGCTGCACGGCAGGATGCGTGAGGGACCAAATGGCCAAGGGCTGTCGCGTAAGGCGATCTTCAGCGAGATCGATCACAGCCTGAGGCGGCTTGGGATGGACTACGTCGACCTTTACCAAATCCATCGCTGGGATTACCAGGCTCCGATCGAGGAGACGATGGAGGCTTTACATGACGTCGTGAGGGCGGGGAAAGCGCGATATATCGGCGCCTCTGCGATGTGGGCCTGGCAGTTCCAGAGGGCGCTCCACGTCGCCGAAAAGTATGGGTGGACGCGCTTCGTCTCGATGCAGGATCACCTGAATTTGATCTACCGTGAAGAGGAGCGGGAGATGCTGCCGCTGTGTCGCGAGGAAAAGATCGGAGTGATCCCGTACAGTCCGCTCGCCTCTGGACGATTGACGCGCGACTGGTCGTCGGAAACCACGCTTCGGTCCGAAACCGATCAAATCGCGAAAACCAAGTACGAAGCGACGGCTGAAACCGATCGACAGGTCGTAGAGAGGGTTGCAAAGGTCGCGGATAAGCATGAGGTTCCCCGGGTTCATATCGCGCTTGCCTGGTTGTTACAGAAGGAGCCGGTGACCGCGCCCATCATCGGGGCGACGAAGATCAACCATCTGGAAGCTGCCGTTGGCGCCCTGTCAGTGACCCTTGCTGAGGACGAGGTCACATACCTGGAAGAGCCGTATAGCCCGCATGCCATCGTCGGCCATCAATGATCACTTGGCGACATATGTGGTGACAGGATTTGAAAGCTACTGAAACCGGAAGCGGGCCGGCGTCGCCAAAAGACCTTCGCAGGCAGGCTGAATCTGCGGTTCTGATCAGCTTGTTAGCCGGTGCAGCACAAAAGGTTCGCCGGGCGCCAGGAGCTGGATTCGGTTCGGGTCGGCGTTGAATCGCCCGGAGCCAAGATGCTCTCACCGAGGTAATCCGACAGCCCTAGCGTCGGACACGGGGAGCTATCAAGCACTCGACCTACGTTTCCTTTCACCGACCGCGTCGTTTCGGCATCGGGGTTTC
>JBKPML010000116.1:0-13186 GCA_046732135.1 Actinomycetota bacterium | reverse complement strand
ATCGTGGCGACCCTGATCGTCGGTGTGCTCGCCGGAGTCATGATCGGCATCGCGTTGTCCTTGCTGTGGTTGGTCGCGGTGACGACGCATCCCAACATGCCGCTCCTCGGCCGTGAGACCGGCACTCAGGTGTACCGGGACGTGGCAGTGCATCCCGAGGACGAGCAGACGCCCGGCATCGTTGTCGTCGCGCTGGACGGCGGTCTCTTCTTCGCCACCGCGGATGGGCTCGAAGACCGGATACGTGAGGTCATCCACTCATCGAACGGACTTACCGGCCTCGTGATCGACTGCGTCAGCATCGACTTCGTGGACTCACAGGGCTCGGCCAAGATGGCCGAGATCGCCCGGCTGATCGACGAGGCTGGACTGACTCTTCGGCTCGCCCGGGTCAACCCC
This sequence comes from Actinomycetota bacterium, assembly GCA_046732135.1. Lineage (GTDB taxonomy): Bacteria > Actinomycetota > Actinomycetes > Propionibacteriales > Propionibacteriaceae > Microlunatus. The sequence goes on along the minus strand of JBKPML010000116.1, from coordinate 12,787 downwards.
ACAGTTGCAGCGACCCTCGAGAGGGACGGCGTGTTACAGCGGATAGGCGCCGACCACATTCACGGAAATGTCCACCGAGCCGTGCAGGCACAAATCGCAAGTAGCTCCACCCAACCCAGTTCCGACTGACGCCAAGTCAGGCGTCGGCACTACTCGCCGCGAGCGCGAGCGCGACGTTTGCCTTCGTGCATGGCTTGAACGCGCGCGATTGGAATCGTGTGACCCTCGGCCACGAGGTCGGGATCTAGCTGCTGGGGATCCGGCATCCGCTCCAACCAGGGATCTGAGCTGTCCAGCAAGGCAGCCGCGCTACGCACCGTGAAGTCGGAGGGAGTCACGCGGTCCAGATCGTCCCAATCCACCGGGAACGAGACCGGTACCCCTGGCCGGACCCGTGGGCTGTACGCCGCCACAACGGTGGCGCCTCCGGCCCGGGTTGAGTCGAGGAATACCCTGCCCTCGCGGTCCTCCTTGACGAACGCCGTGGTGCCAAGCGCCGGATCGATCCGTTCGGCCCGGACGGCAATCGCGCGGGTGGCGGCGGCTGCGTCCTCCGGAGATGATCCGCCGACGATCGGTAGGTACACATGCAAGCCCTTGGCGCCGCTGGTCTTTACTGCGCCGGCCATGCCTGCCTCGGTCAACGCTTGGCGCACCAGGCCGGCCGCCGCAACGACCACAGAAAAAGGCGCCCCCTCGGGCGGATCGAGGTCCAATACGAGGTAGTCCGGGTGCATTGGATTGGCGACGCTGAAAAGAGTGACGTGATATTCCACGGCGCGCTGGTTGGCGAACCAGAGCAGCGTGCGGCGGTCGTTGCACATGGCGTACGAGACTTCGCGGTGAGAAGCCTCCGCCCAGATCGGCACTCTCGGCACCCAGTTCGGTGTGTAGTTGGGAAGGTTCTTCTGCATGAAAGCGGGCTGTCCCGGCCTGATCCGAATGACCGACAGCGGCCGATCCTGTAGGCACGGCAGGATGCGGGCGGAGACGGCGTCGAGGTAATCGACAAGGTCGCGCTTGGTGGCGCCGGCCTCCTCGAAGAGTGCCTGGTCAAGATGGGTGAACGAGACGCCTTCTCGCTGTTCGCCCCCACTGCTCATCGCAGATCGTCACCACTGGGCACCTCGGCGACTGAGGATTGCGGCGCCTGGTCAGAGAAGTTCTCCGGGAAGTGACAGGCCACGAAGTGCTGGGGCCTGAGCTCGGCCAGTGGCGGTTCCTCGGTCCGGCAGATTTCCTGCGCTTTCCAGCAGCGGGTGTGGAACCGGCACGCGGGCGGGGGCGCGATTGGGCTAGGCACGTCGCCGCTCAGCAGGATCCGTTTACGTTCCTGACGGCGCCGGGTATCCGGAACTGGCACGGCCGACATCAATGCGACTGTGTAAGGGTGCATCGGCACCTTGTAGAGCGCATCGGCATTGGCCAGCTCGACAATCTTGCCCAGATACATCACCGCTACCCGATCCGACACATACCGCACGACCGACAGGTCGTGGGCGATGAATACGTACGTCAGATCGAACTCGCCCTGTAGGTCTTCGAGCAGGTTGATGATCTGCGCCTGGATCGATACGTCCAGAGCCGAGACCGGCTCGTCGGCGACAATCAGCCGAGGCCGCAGCGCGAGGGTACGGGCGATGCCGATCCGCTGCCGTTGACCGCCGGAGAACTCGTGCGGATAGCGGTTGTAGTGCTCCGGACTGAGTCCCACCGCGGCTAGCAGATCCTGGACGGCTTTCTTCGCTCCTCCTTGGGGCTTGACTCCCTGCAGGCGGTAGGGCGCTCCGACGATCTTGCCCACGGGGTGGCGGGGATTGAGCGAGGAGTACGGGTCCTGAAAGATCATTTGGACATCGCGGCGCAGTGGACGCATCGCGGAGTCCTTCAGATGCGTGATGTCACGCCCCTCAAAGGTGATCTTGCCGCCGGTCGGCTCCAGCAGGCGGGTCAACAGGCGGGCGGTCGTGCTCTTGCCGCAGCCCGACTCGCCGACGATGGAGAAGGTCTCGCCCTTGCGCACCGCGAAGTTCACGCCGTCGACTGCCTGCACAGCACCGACCTGCCGCCGCAATAGCCCGGCCCGAATCGGGAAGTGCTTGACCAGATCCTCGACGGCGATGAGGGTCCCGTCCTGTTCAACGACGGTCTGGGCCGTGGGTGCCGGTACGGGCTCAGTCATAGCTGTCGCACAATCTCGTGCTCCCAGATCTGCTCTCGATCAGTGCGAGACAGGTGACATGCCACCAAGTGGCCGGGTTCGACCGGCACCAGCTCGGGACGTTCATGCTCACTGCGACCCTCATTTCGGCTGGCGTAGGCGCAGCGAGGGTGAAACGGGCAGCCGGGCGGGACATGAATCAAGCTCGGCGGAGAGCCCTGGATCACAAGCAAACGCGCACTCCTCGGGCGATCGAAGCGCGGCATGGACCCAAGCAGCCCCCAGGTGTAGGGATGCGCTGGCCGGTTGAACATCTGCTCAGCGCTGCCGTACTCCATTGCACGGCCGGCGTACATCACGAGGACGTCGTCGGCAAGCTCGGCAACGACGCCGAGGTCGTGGGTGATCAGCACGACTGAGGAGTTGAATTCTCGTTGCAGGTCACGGATCAGGTCCAGAATCTGCGCCTGAACGGTGACGTCCAGGGCGGTTGTCGGCTCGTCGGCGATCAGCAGCTCCGGATTGCAGGACAAAGCCATGGCGATCATCGCCCGTTGCCGCATCCCACCAGAGAACTGGTGCGGATAGGCATCCACGCGGCTACTTGGTTCGGGGATCCCGACCCGGCCGAGCAGGTCAATGGCGTGTTGCCTCGCCACCTTCGCACTCACCCGATTATGGATCTGGTACGCCTCGATGATCTGGCGACCAACCGTGTAATAGGGGTTCATCGCCGAAAGTGGGTCCTGAAAGATCATGGCCATCCGCTTGCCGCGCAGGCCGCGCACGTATTCGGGGCTCTTGCTGAGCAGCTCCTCTCCGTCTAGGAAGATTTCGCCGCTGAGCTTGGCGCCGGGGCGGGAGTCATCCGAGGTGGGTCGGCTGTGCAGACCCATGATCGCTAGGCTGCTCACACTCTTGCCCGATCCGGACTCTCCCACGATGCCGAGGGTGCAGCCACGATCGACGGCGAAACTCAACCCGTCAACCGATTTCACCAGGCCATCGTCAGTGGGGAAGTGGACCCGGAGATCTCGGACCTCCAAAAAGGGCTGGCCCGGCTGTCCAGGGTCGCGGCTGCTGATATCACGCAGGGCTGTCGTGGTCATTCCAGCCGCACCCGTGGGTCGATGACGCCGTAGAGCAAATCAACGATCAAGTTGGAAAGAATCACAAAGAACCCAGCGATGAGGGTCACTCCGAGAATCTTTGGCAAGTCGCCCGCCACGATGGCGTCATAGCCGTACTTTCCGAGCCCGTTCAGCGAGAACGTCTTCTCGGTGAGCACCGCACCACCCAGCAACAAACCCACATCCAGCCCGAAGATAGTGAGCACCGGGGTCAGCGCTCCACGCAGGCCATGCTTCAGCACGACGGTCCGCTCGGGAAGTCCCTTCGCCCGAGCCGTTCGGATGTAGTCCTCCGTCATGGTCTCCAGCATTCCGGCTCGAGTCAGCCGGGCATACTGCGCCGAAAACAGAAATGCAAGCGTTATCCAGGGCAGCAGCAGTGAGTACGCCCACAGTGCAGGGTTTTCGCTGAATGGCACGAACTGGCCCCCGGGCGCGGTGATTCGAAGTCGGTAGCTGAAGAATGCGAGCGCAATCAGCCCGGTGAAGAAGATCGGTAGCGACACTCCCGCCAGAGCGATGCCCATCGACCCTCGATCGAACACCGATCCCCGTCTTAGAGCCGAGATCACCCCCACGCTGATCCCTGCAATCAGCCAGATCAAGGACGCACCGACCACCAGGGAAATCGTTACCGGCGCACGATCCAGCAATTCTGGCCACACAGCCTGCTTGGTGATGAAGGAATATCCAAGACATGGGGCTGGGCAATGCTCGACGCCGGCGCCATAGTCGTAATCGGCGCCGGCAAAGACGCCCTTGATCCAGTTCCAGTACTGCACCGGCACCGGATCGTAGAACCCAAGTCGTTCAGCAGTCAGGCGGACCGTCTCCGCGGTGGCGGCCCGCCCGACGTACCGCGCAGCCAGTGTTTCGGGTCCCGCGCCCGCCCATCGTGGTACCAGATAGAAAATGGAGAAGGTGACCATGCTGAGCACGATCAGCAAACCGATGGCCCACAGCAGCCGCCGAACAATGTAGGCGAACACATCACCTCCTTAGGCGATCGATCATGCGCGCGGAGCCGGTCGAAGCGCCCTTCGACAGGCTCAGCGCACGGATGATCAATTCCTTCTCCTACTTCACCGCGCCCATACCGAGGTAGTCATACATTCCCCACGCGTCGCTGACGAAGATGTTGCTTGCATTCTTTGACCGCACTGTCAGGGCTTTGGAATACACACCCGGGTAGATGACGGCTTCTTCCATGACCCGCTTGTCGATCTCGCCCCACATTTGGTTGCGCTTGTCGGTGTCGAGCTCTTGAAGCGCCTTGTCCAGCATCTGATCAACCTCCGGGATACGGACACTTGTGTTCGACGAACCGCCGGTCGGACGAATGACCCGAGAGTCGACGATCTGGGAGAGGAATCCGTAACCGTCAGGCCAGTCCGCCCCCCAGCCGTTGATGACCAGTCCCAACTTGTTCTTTACCACGAACGGTGGATTGCCCGCGTAACTGCCGAAGTAATCCCCCTGCGGGTACGGCTTCAACGTGAGCTGGATTCCGACTCGCGACAGTGCCTGCTGGAACGCCTCAGCGGTCGCCTTTTCCTTGGGCCGCTCGGCGCGATAGGAGATGTTGGTCGCAAAGCCATTCGGCTGGCCACAGGCTTGCAGAGACTTCTTGGCCGCCTCGATGTCGCCCTTGTGATCTTGCCCGTTCGGGAACAGGTCGAACGCCTGGTAACCCGGAACGTTGGGCGGCAGGATCGTCGTGGCAAGGTCGCCGCCTGCGAACGGACCGCCGTACGCGGTCTGGTACGCCGTGTGGTCCATGGCGTACATGACCGCCTTCCGGCACTCGATGTTGTTGAGCGGAGGGACGGTCGGGTTGATTGAGGTGTACCAATTCCGAGCAGCAAGCGGGTTGTCGGCATTCTCCTTGAGAGTCGGATCCTGCAGGACCCGGCTCAGTGCGGCCGGCTGAACCCCCGTACCGGGAAGGTCGATGTCGAGGTCGCCGCTGATGATCCGGTTGTCGATATCGTCCGCATTGACATTCAGGCTGACCTCATATCGATCCGGAAGCGCCTTTCGGTTGGGGTCGGTGGCCGGGTCCCACTGATCGTTGCGCACCAGGGTGAAGCTCTTGCCGGGCTTTAGATCCGCAAACTTGTAAGGACCGCTGGAAACGATCGAGTTCCTGTACTTAGCACCGGTGTCCTTGTCCTTGGGCACCGGCATGGTATTGGGTTGTTGGGCCAGGTAGTCGAAGGCAGCAAACGGCGCTTTGGTGTGGAAGACGATGGTGTACTTATCAGGCGTTTCAATGGCCGAGTCGGTGTTCATGTTGGGCGTCTTGTAGGGGCCTTTGTAGCCTTGTGGCAGGTTGAGCAGCCCCTCCCAGTACGCCGGCCCTTGGGGGAAGACTTGCTTGTCGGTCGACCGCAATATCGCATACTTGACATCGGCCGACGTAACTTCGGTCCCGTCATCGAACTTGACGCCTTTACGGAGCTTGTAAGTCCAGGTCTTGGCGTCCTTGCTTACCTGCCCTGCGCTCTCGGCAAGGTCCGGTACCAGCTTGTTTCCCTCCTTGCCCGGTGCCGCCTGGAACATCATCAGCGAGCGGCCGTACAGCCGAGCGAAGTTCCACGAGTACGCGTAATAGGTCTCGCCGGTGTCGAGGTTGTCCCAGTCACCCGGGTTCGCGAGCTTCAACGTTCCGCCCTTTTTGTCGGAAGGGTTGACGACGCTGGTCGACGCCGCGTTGAAGCCACTGGTGCTGGCTTGGGAGCCCGCCTGCTGACCGCCCCCGCCTCCACCACAGGCGGCCACCAGCAGCGTGGCCGATACCCCGACGGCGGCCAGGACACTGGCTTGCCGGGATCTTGAATGGATCATTCGTGGTTTCCTTTCTGGTTGTCGGGGTCACCCCCGCCTCAGATTGCTATCGGTTGCCTCTTGGGTCGAGGGCGTCGCGCAGCCCGTCGCCGAACAGGTTGAAGGCCAGAACCGTGATGAAGATCGCCATACCGGGCCAGAACATGAAGTGGGGTTGGGTGTAGTAGACGACGGCATCCGACAGCATCCCGCCCCAGCTGGCGGTTGGGGGCCGGATACCAACGCCGAGGAAGGACAGTGCCGCCTCGAACAAAATGTTCGTGGGGATCAGCAGCGTCGAATAGACCAGGATTGGGGCGATGAGGTTCGGCAGCAGCTCGGTCCGCAGGATATAGGTGCGGCGAGCGCCGAGGCTGCGTGCTGATTCGACAAACTCCCGCTCTCGGAGGGAGAACGTTTGACCGCGAATGATTCGTCCGATGTAGGGCCAGTTGAAAAACCCGATGATGAAGATCAGCAGGGCGATTCGCAGCTGATTGCCCTGCAGACCGAAGGCCTGATCCGGAAAGATGCCGGCCAGCGCAATGGCAAAGACCAGCAGCGGAAAGGCCAAAAAGATGTCCATCAGCCGGCTGATGAAAGTGTCCGTAGCGCCGCCGAGGAAACCCGAGATGATGCCGAGTATCGTTCCGATAAATACCGACAGCAGGGTGGCCAGGAAGGCGATCAGCAGCGATATCCGGCTGCCGTAGACGATGCGGCTGAAGATATCGCGACCGTTCAAGGGTTCGATGCCCATCAGGTGCTCCCAGCTCATGCCACCCAGTGGGCCGATCGGGGTCAGCGTGCCGCCGGCTGTGTCGATCAGGTCCTGATGGAACTCGTTTGGCGGGTCGCCGAGAAGCTTGACTATCAGCGGCGCGAAGATGGCGACCAGAATCAGGAAGACCAGGACGGCACCCCCGGCTAAGGCCACCTTGTCCCTACGAAGCCGCATCCAGGCGATCTGGCCAAGGGAGCGGCCCTCCGTTGTGCCGGTGCCAGCCAGCACAGCCTCGGGGGCGGCGGCCTGGGCCTCGGCGCCGACCTCCGGCGGTAGTGTCAACTTTTTCCTCCTGCCGTTGCCGACCATAGCTCGAAAGCTCAGCCAGCGTGTCGATTCCGCGACGGTTGTGACCGCCGAGTAACCTCCAGCTGGCCACGGCAGTCTCGACGAAATTCAGCCACTGATGTGCCTGACACTATCCGCCTTCGACAGGTAGGTGAAGGAGCCCTATGAGGACCTCGGCGTCGGACGCTTCCGGCGCCAGGGCCAAGTCGTAACGTCTGGAATGTGTCGCTTTACGCAGCGCTGAGCACGCTTGTCCTCATACTGAGCGGGTGGCTGACGGGAGCCGAGTCGGCGTCTTGGGCCCTCGTCCAACCCATCGTCAGCCGGCTCGACGCCACCTCCCAGATCCGGATGCAACAGGCCATGCTGGGCACGTTCGGCAGGGTAATGCCGGTCGTCATGCCACTCACGGCGGTCCTGATCATGGCCACGGCAATCCTTGTTCCGCCTGGGGCGCCCCGTGTCAGCTGGGTGGTTGCGGCAGTCTCCGCCGTGATCATGATCATCTTCACCCTCGCGGTCAACGTACCGATCAACAAGCGGACACAGGACTGGGACCCAGGACATCCGCCCGCCAACTGGCAACAAGAGCGCCGGCGGTGGCACACCTACCAGGGTGTGCGCGCTGTGCTGCTTGCGATCTGGTTTCTCTCGGCTGTGGCAGCGACAACGTTGGTTTGACCATCGGCTTTGCTCAATCGGCTGCCGAATCTGGCATTCGCTGCCGAATATTCGCGAGCGGATCCAAGATTCGCAGGCAGATTGCTGACGATGGGACGACGTCAACTGGCGATCTCGAGCAGCTCCAAAACGGCGCGTTCGATCTTGCCGTGCGTGGTGCCGTCGTTGAGCTCCTTGTCCGTGGCGGCCAAGGCGGGCGGAATTGTGATCCCGTCGTTGAACAGGTCGACCACCCGTGGATCGACGTAGGACTTGCGGGCAACGGCCGGCGTGTTGCCCAGGTAGTTGGCCACCTCCTTCATCGCAGCAGAGACCGCACGCTTACGCGCGGGGGTGGTCCGGGCGCGCTCGTTCGACGCCGCCAGGGATACCTCGGCGATTACGGTGCCGTGCCAGGTGCGGAAGTCTTTGGCTGATACCTCACCGCCGACGACGTCCTTGATGTAGGCATTGATCTCGGGCGAGCTGATGTCGTGCCAGCCGGCGGCGTCCTCGTAGGCGAGCAGTTCGGGGCCGCCATTGCTGCGGCCCAGCAGATCCCGGACTGCCGCCCGTACCAGGTCGTCGGCCAGCGCGATGTAGTGCTCCTGGCCCGATTTGGCGACGTAGTCGAACACCACAGTGCGGCCCTCGATCGAAACGTGCTGCTTTTGGATCGTCGCCAGTCCGTAGCTGTCGTTCGCTTCCGCGTACGCCTCACCGCCAATCCGGAAGAAGCCGAGATCGAGCAGCCGAAATGCCGCGGCCAGCGCTCGCTCGTATGGCATGCCCGCCAGCCGTAGATGCTTGACGACTCGGCGCCGAGCAGTCGGCAGCCGGGCGGCCACGGTCAGCACCCGATCGTGCTTGGACTGATCGCGCTTCAGCCGCCAGTAGGGGTGATAGATGTACTGCCGTCGGCCGGCGTCGTCGGTTCCGACGGCCTGGATGTGACCGTTGGGCGATGGGCAGATCCACACCTGCTTCCAGGCCGGCGGGATGACCAATAGCTTGCACCGTTCCACATCCTCTGGCGGCAGCGGCTGGCCGAACTCATTGAGGTAGAGAAAACCCTTGCCCGCACGACGTCGCGTCCAGCCCGGATCCCGGGGCGACACCGTACGCAATCGGGGCATGCCACCTTCCTACCCGATCCGCGCTAGTTGATCCCTGTTGCATACGGCTAAGGCACCTCAGCTACCTCAGCCAGAGTGCCCATCGAAAGATCAGGAATCTGCATGATGCGCGGCACCGCGGCTTAGAAACAGCATGGAAGCACAGGCAACGGAGGCTTCTGGAGGCGGCGATGAGCTACATCGACTCGTATTCAATGACGGCAATGGCAGGGCAGCGTCAGCGCGATCTGATAGCTGAAGCCGCCCTCAGCCGGCTCGCGACCGCTGCCCGGGCCAATCACCCAGCCTGGTGGCGCCGGCTTCTCCGAGGCTGGTCACATACAACGGCGAAAAGCGGCGATTCCGTGGCGCCTTCCGCCAGTTTGCGCGGAGCGAGGTTGGTCGGGCGGCGTCGTCGCACCGCGGTGGCACGATAGTGAACGTGCGGGCAGTTCGCTCGGTCGACGGCAGGCGAGCGGAGGGAATCGTCGGTCGTGCCGAGCAGCGTGCCCAGTTGCTGCGTGTGCTGGATGACGTTATCGCCGACGGCAGCCGATTTGTCATCGTTGGAGGCGACGCTGGCGCCGGCAAGACGACGATCATCGAAGCGTTCCTGAACGACCTGAGTGGCGGACTGGCCGACCGCAAGGCTCAGGTGATCTCCGGCCAGTGCGTCCCGCTCGGCGGTGACGGGCTGCCGTACGCACCGGTGGTTGGCGCACTCCATGATCTCGTTGCACTGCATGGCCGGGATCAGATCCTCGACTGGGCCGGCGCCGGCCGCACCGCCCTGGGCGCGCTGCTGCCTGAGCTCGTGGCTGTTCCCGGCGCCGCCGACGCCCTGCGACTCCAGCTGTTCGAGGCGGTGGCAATGCTCTGGGAGCGGGCCAGTTTTCATGGGCCGCTTGTCGTGATCATGGAAGATATCCACTGGGCTGACGAATCGACCAGGCATCTCCTCCGCTTCCTAGCGCGGGCATTGACCGACGCGCCCGTCATGATCTTGACCAGCTACCGCACTGACGAGCTGAACCGCCGGCACCCCTTGCGCCCATTCCTGGCCGAAGTCGGCCGGTTGCCGCGAACCGTCCGGATCGACGTACCTAGCCTGGAACGCGCCGACGTGGCCGAGCTCCTCACATTGTTGCTTGGTCGTCACCCGAGTGGCGTGGTGATCGATCTTGTGCACCGACGAAGTGAGGGAATCCCTTATTTCGTTGAGGAACTGGCCAGCTCCGCGGCGCGCGGTTGCGTCGACATGCCGGACACGCTTCGCGATGCTCTGACCGTACGGGTCCAGACGCTGTCTGAGCAGTCACAGAACGTAGTGCAGTTGGCCGCGGTCGCTGGCATCCGTGTTGATCATGAACTGCTGGAGGCGGTTGCCGACTTGCCGCCGGAGGACCTCGATGCGGCGCTGCGCGAGGCGATCGATGCCTTGGTACTGGTCGCCGATGAGACCGGCTACCGCTTCCGGCACGCGTTGTTGCGTGAGGCGGTGCATGACGATTTGCTTCCCGGCCAGCATGCCCGGCTGCACGCCCGATTCGCAGCGATCTTGGAGCAGCAACCGGAGTTGATCGCCGGTCATGGGTCGGCTGGAACGGCCGCGTCGGAGATCGCCCACCATTGGTCCGCCGCACACGAGGTGAACAAGGCCTTCGACTGGTCGATTCAGGCGGCAACGTCAGAAAAAGTTGCCTTTCACGAGTCATTGCAGATGTACGAGCGGGCACTCGAGCTGTGGGACCAGGTCACCCAGCCGGAGCGGGTGGCCGGCGACCGCGCGTCGGTCCTGGAGCAGGCGGCACGTGCCGCCACCGACGCTGGTGAGACGGAGCGAGGTCTGGCACTGATCGGCGCATCACTGGCCGAGGCCGACCCAAATTCCGGGCCCGAGCTTCGCATCGATCGCTTGATTTTGAAGAGCAGGCTGCTGTCTACGCTGCTCCGGCCCGGTGCCCCCGAGGCAATCTCGGAGGCGGTTGCGCTGCTGCCGGAGCACAGTGCTCCGTCGTTTCGGGCCCGGGTTCTCAATCAGCTGGCGACGGCCACCATGCTGGTCGGCGCCAAGGACCAGTCGGTAGCGGCGGCCCGGGAAGGCATCGAGGCAGCGATGGCCGCAGGATTAGCGGACCTGGAATCAGATGCCCGCAACACGTTGGGCAGCAGCCTGGTCGCCCTCGGCCAGGAAGAAGAGGGCTTGGCCGAACTGGCCGCCGCGGGTCAGCTGGCAGAGGGCAATACGCGGACCATGTTGCGCTACGCGATCAACTATTCGGACGCGCTGACCGTCTCCGGACGCTACCGGCAGGCAACCGACGAGGCGCTGGCTGGGATCGATGTGGCACGCAGTCTTGGCCTGGAACGCTCCTTCGGTGCGATGCTGGCCGGCAATGCCGCTGAGCCGCTGCTGGCGCTGGGGGAGTGGGATCGGGCGATCAAGATGGCCGAGCGGGCACTTGAGCTCGACCCACCGGCTTATCACTACGTTCATCTGCGGCTGCTCATGGGCTGGGTTGCGGTCTGGCGCAACGACCTTGATCAGGCTGAGGCGATCTTGAATGAGTTTCGCCACCTGATCATCGCGGAGCAACCCGCCCCGCAGTACTCGAGCTTCGCCATCAAAGTGGATGCCGACTACGCGCTCGCCATCGGCGATCATGGTCGCGCCTGGGCCGATCTCCAGCTATATCTCGATCATGAGGAGTTGTATCAGGCTTCAGCGATCTATCCGGTACTGGCCGCTGGTGCCAGCGCTGCCAGAGTGCTCGATTCCACCGACCGTACGGATCGCCGGACGAGCCTCGTGCGGGAGGCGCTCTTGGCCGCCAGACCAGTCGGCGTGCGACGAGGCTGGCAGCCTGTGATCGAGGCGGGTCTCGAGGGCACCGCCGACGGTTGGCGCCGCGCTTGGAAGGCGATGTCCGACGAAGGAGCTCCGGCCCACCTGGTTCCGTACGCCGGACTGCGATTGGCACAGCATCTCGTCGTCTCTCGGGAGCGCGCCGAGGCGCGGGACGTGTTGGCGTCGGCGACGGTGCTGGCGAATCGGCTCGGTGCGAAGCTGCTGACCAGCCGGCTCGCCGCTCTTGCACAACGAGCGGGCCTGTTGGGGTCAGAGACACACATGGACACCAATCCGCTCACCGGCTTGACGGCGCGCGAGCTCGAAGTGTTGCAACTGATTGCCGACGGCAAGTCAAATGGGGAGATCGGCGCGGCTCTGTTCATCAGTACAAAGACCGCGAGCGTGCATGTTTCCAATATCTTGGCCAAGCTCGGGGTCAGCAGCCGCGGTGAAGCGGCAGCGCTAGCGCACCGCCGAGGGCTGGTCGGCGCTGTCTGAATGCCGGTTTACGGTGTCCGGCATGAGCGAATTCGCATCGCAATCAAGTCAGGCAGCGCAAGAGGATGCGGGCAGCATCGGTGCTTCCGCCGACAGCGGACGTGATCCGGCATTGCAGAAGGATCCCGGTGACTGGGTCAGTGGCGATGATCCGATGACGCCTGCCCAGCGCAGCTACCTGGACACGCTTGCCCGGCAGGCCGGTGAGGAACTGCCTGGTGAGCTGACCAAGGCGGAGGCCTCCCAACACATCGATCGACTGAAGTCGCAGCTGGGCACGGGCGACTGATGGGTGGCCGAGGTAGGGAGGCCCGCGATGACGCGCGCAGGTTGGTGACGAGGGGCAGTCGGGTTCCTTGGTCAGGCAGCCAAGCCGCTACCGGAGAAGCTGCGCGCCGCGGCAGGTTGATGGAACCGGGCTAGGGTTGTGCTGTGAATTGGAGACTCGGCGTCGCCGCCTTGGGGGCCCTGACC